>JALULO010000218.1:0-5360 GCA_027056215.1 Campylobacterales bacterium
TCACATTCGATCTCTATTTTTGAGGTATAAGGGATACGTTTACGTGCTTGTTTGATAAACAGATGTAAGTCATCGATGGCTGCTAAATGGGTATCTTTTAACATCAAGCAGTCATCAAGTCCGAGTCTATGGTTCGTTCCACCGCCACATCGTACGGCATATTTCTCCATCACACGTAATCCTGGTCGAGTTTTTCTGGTGTCTAGTAACTTGACATTATAGCCTTTGACAAGCTGTGCAAAGTTTGCTGTATTGGTACTGATACCACTACAATGCTGCATGATATTTAAAATAACACGTTCATACATCAATACACGATTAACTTCACCTCTTACATAACAGATGATATCACCTTTTTTGATTTTATTACCATCATAAACCAAAAACTCTATCTCAATATGTTCCATCTCACCAAGCTCTTTGATATAAAGTTTGCCGGCAAAAACACCATCTTCTTTTGCTATGACTTTTGCTTCAACTTTTCTTCTGTCACTAACCAGTGAAAAAAGATCCCCCCTACCTATATCTTCAAGTATAGCTTCTCTAACCGTCTCTTTAACTCTCATTTTGATACTCTCTTTTATATCTTAAACATACGTTCTAGTGCGACTTTTGCCCACTTGCTTACTTCCGGATCAACCTGAATTTCACTTACTATCTTATCCTCTTTGATAGATAAAAGTGTATTGTACAGATCTTCAAGTGTTGTTTCATTCATCGTTGGACACTCTGGTTTTGTGGAAGAAAGTACATAAGTATTTTCTTTTCTAAGCCGATTAACGAGATTAAACTCTGTACCAACAGCTACTTTTTGCTCTGGATCAAGTTCTTTGATATAGTTTATGATTTGACTGGTTGAGCCAACAAAATCACAAGCATCACAAACTTCTGGTTTAGATTCGGGATGGGCTATTACTTTGATTCCTGGGTATTTATTTCTATAAAATTCTACATCTTCAACTTCAAAAAGCTGGTGTACAGAACAAAAACCATTATAACAGATAATATCTGCTTCTTTTGGATCACTACCATCATCTACAACACAAGATTTAAGACCCATTTGATTTGCGATGTTTTGCCCTAAACATTGATCAGGTACAAACAAAATCTTTTTACCGCTGTTAAGTCCTTTGGTGATGATTTTTTTTGCATTTGAACTGGTGCAAACCATACCACCCATCTCGCCAACACGCGCTTTGACTTCAGCAGAAGAGTTGATATAGGTAATAGGCAAAATATCCTCTTTTTGTATGCCCGCAGCTTTAAGTATTTTGACATTTTTGTCATAGTGGATACCATCGATCATCTTTGCCATCGCACAACAGGCGATTTTAGGCATCAAAACCCTCTTCTTGGGTGATAAGATTTTGACACTTTCACCCATAAAGCCTACTCCGCAAAATATCAGAAATGGATTATCATCCTCCATCGCCATTTGTGCCAGTTGCAGACTGTCTCCACTAAGATCAGCCAGCTCAAACACTTCATCTTTTTGATAAAAGTGTGCCACGATAGTGACATCGAGTTCCTCTTTAAGTTCGAGGATTTTCTTTTTTAGTGTTTCGTTGCTTTTTTCCAAAACGCTATCCTTGTCATGTTTTTGATCTTAATACTATACCTAAACTCTATATAAAAAAAATTAAGTTATAATCATAAATATTCTAATATCATCCTAAAATTACTAAGGAATTTAATGTTCGATCTATTTTCAAATGTCAATATACAGTTTTATCTACTTGCTTATCTTATAGGAAGTATCCCTTTTGGGCTGGTTCTCACTAGATTATTTACAGATATCGATATCAAAAAAGAGGGTAGTGGAAATATCGGTGCCACCAATGTATTGAGAGTTTTAAAAGAAAAGAAACCAAAATTAGCAAAAAAACTTTCTATAGCTACACTTCTATTAGATGCATTCAAAGGGGTTTTTGTTTTAGGGCTTGGTTATGTTGCAGGTGTAAGTCAGGAAACGTTATGGGCGATTGCTGTACTAGCAGTGATCGGACATTGTTTTAGTATTTTTTTATGGGGAGAAGGAGGCAAAGGTGTTGCTACTGGACTTGGTGTGCTTTTGGTGATGATTCCCGTTTGTGCCTTGATTGGTGTTATAGTATGGGCAGTGAGTGCAAAGGTGCTTAAAATCTCTTCTCTCTCATCACTCCTTGGCGTGATAGCTGTGGGTGTGAGTTCTTTTATCTTGCATCCCGATATGATACAGACACCAGTTGTGATTATTATATTAATCATTCTCTACAAACATACAGACAATATTATACGCCTTTTAAAGGGGCAGGAAAAACGAATTGCTTAAGTAATATTGTAAATCATGTTTACTATTTATATAGAAGAACTTCAGGTTGAAGCGATAATCGGTATTTTGGATTTTGAGCGTGAAAAATCTCAGCGTATTATTGTTAATTGTATACTTACTTATGAGAAAGAGGGTGAAGTATTTTTGGATTATGCAAAAGTATCTCACCTAATTGAAAAGATACTTATAGATCGTCAATTTTTGTTGATTGAAGATGCACTCGATACAGTGATAAATATGCTAAAAAAACATTTTTTGGGTATAAAATCTATAAAACTAAAGCTCTCCAAGCCCGATATTCTTACAAATTGCACAGTTTCTGTTGAAAAAAAGACAATTTATTAAATTTTTTTTAAAAAGTCTTTATATTTAGCTGAAATTATGGTATACTTTTGTCAAATTTTTTTTAGAAAGGAAAATAATGAGAGTCCTCATTGTTGAAGATGAAATCACATTAAATAAAACACTTGTAGAGGGTTTACAAGAATATGGATATCAGGCAGATAGCTCTGAAAATTTTAAAGACGCAGAGTATTTTATAGGCATACGCAATTATGATTTAGTACTTACTGACTGGATGTTGCCTGATGGTGATGGTGTTGATTTAGTAACATTGATTAAACAAAAAACACCAAGAACGGCTTGTGTTGTATTGTCTGCAAAAGATGATAAAGAGAGTGAAATCAAAGCATTAAAAGCAGGTGCAGATGACTATATCAAAAAACCATTTGATTTTGATATCTTGGTAGCACGTATTGAGGCGAGACTTAGATTTGGCGGTACAAATGTGATCAAGATTGATGATCTTGTGATTGATCCAGATGAAGAGAAGATTACCTACAAAAACATTGATATTGAATTAAAAGGTAAACCATTTGAAGTCTTGACCCATCTTGCAAGACATAGTGATCAGATCGTTTCAAAAGAACAACTGCTTGATGCAATTTGGGAAGAACCTGAACTTGTTACGCCAAATGTTATTGAAGTTGCGATTAATCAAATTCGACAAAAGATGGATAAACCTCTAAATATCTCTACAATTGAAACTGTCAGACGAAGAGGCTATAGATTTTGTTTTCCCAAAAAAGCATAAAACGTAAGTTTCTCATCCAATTAGTCGCCGCATCGTCGGTGCTAATTGTAATCTTTTCTGTTGTCCTTTATTATTATATTAAAATTCAAGTGTATGATGATGTTAGCCAGAGTTTAAAAAAACAGGCAGTAGCTTATATACAAAATTCAAAAGCGAAATTACCATTTGAAAAAAATAATCATTTTTACAAAGAGTTTGGAGCTGATAAAACAACTGTAGTGATTCGTGTTGATAAAAAGAATAAGCCTTTTTATGAGCAGTACGAAAAAGAAGATAGACCTTTTATTACAATATTTTATCCTTACAATAAAGCAAGATCTAGCTTTTTAAAGATTGAACGTGATATTTCAGGCACCAAAGCATTGCTTAAAAAGATTAAACGAAGTATTATTATCGCAAATTTACTAACACTTTTACTTATTCTCGCTTATGCGATGTTCCTGTCTGAAACTCTATTGTATCCAGTAAAATCGATTAATAGAAGATTGGCTCGAATGAATGAAAACTTTTTAGAAATTATCGATACTGAAAATTTACCCGATGAATACAAAACATTAGGTGAAAGTGTAAACAAGCTTATTGAACGGATACAAAATTTTGTGAAATATCAAAAAGAGCTTTTTATCGGTACGGCACATGAGTTAAAGACACCTTTGGCTGTGATGAAAACAAAAAATGAAGTAACGCTTATCAAAGATCGTGATGTAGAAAAATATAAAGATACGCTAAGAGTCAACAATAAAACGATAGATGAGATGAGTACGATGATAAGTTCTATCTTAGATATCGGTCGACAGGAAGGTGCACAGTTTGACAAACCAGTTGAAGTTGATTTAGTACAGTTTATCAAAGATAAAGCAAAAGATTTTCAGCTTATTGCTAAAAATAATCAAAAACATATTAAAACTGATCTTGAACCTGATCAGTATTGTATTATTACGCAGCCGTCACTATTAACGCATATATTACAAAATTTTGTGCAAAATGCATTAAAATTTACGCCCCAAAATGGTGCTGTAACGATTAAAACTAGGTTAATCGGTGATGATTTTAAAATCGAAGTGATTGATGAAGGAGAGGGAATAGATGAAAATATGGATTTGTTTGCTCCTTTTAAACGTGTAGGCAATAAAAGTGGTGCAGGGCTTGGTCTCTTTTTAGCCAAAGGTGCAGCGGATGCGATTGGTGCAACCTTAGATATCAAAAATAGAAAAGATGGAAAATCTGGTGCTATTGCATCGGCTATCATAAGTTCTAAAAACTATTGTCCTATGGGTGAAGCGCCAACACTTGGAAAAAAACGTGGTCTCTTTGGTGTATTAAGAAGAGAATATTAGATTTTATGGCATTAAAGATTATAGATGAATGTATTGCTTGTGATGCATGTACGGAAGTGTGTCCAAGTGGTGCTATAGAGTGTGCTGATCCTATTTATATCATCACGCCTACACTCTGTACAGAATGTGTAGGGTATTTTGAAAATCCTGAATCTTCATGTGTGAAAGTGTGTCCGGTGGATGCTATCATCTTAGATGAAGCCAATCCCGAAACATTGGAACAACTACTAAAAAAATATCAAGAGAATAGTAACTGATGGCAAAACGAACAGCAATTATAGATATTGGATCAAATTCTATTTCTTTAGTCATTTATGAAAAAAGTTCACGTTATGCGTTTCACCTTATCGAAAAAAGCCGAAGTCGTGTGCGTATCGGGGAAGACGCATATGAAAAAGGTGGTGAGTTAACCGATGAAGCGATGGATAAAGCATTTCATACACTATCTGATTTTCTTAAAATTGCACAAGCTTATAAAAGTAGAAAGATTTTTTGTGTAGCGACTTCTGCATTGCGTGATGCTCCTAACCAAAAGGTTTTTCTCAAACGAGTCAAAGAGAAACTTAAACTCAATATCAAAGTCATCGATGGTAAAAAAGAGGCTTACTATGGGGCATTG
>JALULO010000218.1:5370-7349 GCA_027056215.1 Campylobacterales bacterium
TTTTGCCTTATCTGGATGAAGCAACCACTATCGATATTGGTGGTGGCTCTACAGAACTTGCAAAAATCAAAGAGGGAAAGATAGTTGATACGATCTCTTTAAATATTGGAACAGTACGGTTAAAAGAACTCTTTTTTGATAAAGAAATGGGTTTGAAAGAAGCACAAAATTATATCAAAGAGATTCTCTCCTCTTTGCCATCACACTTTTATTCTAACAAAATTATTGGGATTGGTGGTACGATTAGGGCATTGTCTTTGGCAATCATGCAATGTGAATCCTATCCGATTGATACCTTACATGCGTTTGTATATGATTATAAGATGCATGTAGATTTCATCAAGAAAGTTGCCTCGTCTTCTGTATTAGCATTAAAAGATATGCCTATTTCAAGTAGTCGATATGATACGATTAGAGAAGGAAGCACAATCTTTTTTACACTTTGTGATCTTATGAATATAAAAGAAGTTATCACCAGCAAAGCTGGTGTACGTGAAGGTGTGTATTTACATGATATATTAAGAAGTGCTCATTATAAATTTCCACATAACTTTAATGTCAGCATCAAAAGTCTTGAGGATCGTTTTGCACTTTTACCGCGTCATTGTGCTCATGCACAACGTGTTTGTAAAGGTATTTATGCACAAGTGCATCGTGAATTTGATCAAGATTTTAGATATAAAAAAGAGCTTCTTAAAGCGGCAAAACTGCTGCATATCGTTAAAAGACTCAATATCTACTCTAATAGTGATCAAAGTTTTTTCTTTCTTTTAGAAAATCTTAACTTCTCGCTCTCTCATGAACAAAAACTTTTGATTGCTATTTTATTACGTTTTTCCCAAAAAGGTAAAATCGATAAAAAAAGATATAAACAATACCAAGCACTACTACCTTCGTATGAGATTTTAGAGTGGTTAGTCTTTATCTTGTCTACCACAGAAGCATTGACAAGAAATAAATCACTTGCATCTTTGGAGTATGTATATGATGGTCAAGTTTTACATGTCAGTGGAGTACATGAACAGTTTTTGGCAAAAGAAGCGATCAAAAAAGTACGAAAACCAAAGGCTATGGCTGTCTTGATCGAAAAAGAGCGTAAATGATAAAAATAGTTATTTTTTTAACATTCTTTTTGTCTACTATTCTGTTAGCCGATGAACGTCCAATCGAAGAGTTAAAAGAAGCAGTTGTAAAGATATATACTGTTTCTAAAAGACCTGATTTTACCAGACCTTGGAACAGTTCTATCCATCGTATGAGTGGTTCAGGGGCAGTTATAAAAGGCAATCGTATATTGACAAATGCTCATGTTGTTGCCAATCATACTTTCATAGAGGTGAGACGATATGGTGAGACAAAACGTTATGAGGCAGAAGTTTTGAGTGTATCACATCAAGCTGATTTGGCACTGATCACTGTTAAAAATAAAACATTTTTTAAGGATATTAAACCACTCTCTTTTGATGCTTTGCCTTTGATAGAACAAAAAGTTTCTGTTTTTGGATACCCGGGTGGTGGTAATACACTGAGTATCACATCTGGGGTAGTTTCGCGTATAGAGCATCATCGTTATGTTCATAGTAACGAATCTTTTTTAGCGATTCAAGTAGATGCTGCTATCAATCCTGGAAATAGTGGAGGACCAGCACTTAGTAATGGCAAAATAGTTGGTGTGGTGATGCAAAGCAGAAACAGAGCACAAAGTATAGGCTATCTTGTTCCTACTGTTGTTATCAAACATTTTTTAAAAGATGTAAAAGATGCTAAGCTTGATGGTTTTGCACACACAGGATTAACAACGCAAAAGTTAGAAAATCCATCATTACGAAAATTATTTCATTTAGATGAAAAAACAACGGGACAGTTGATTGTAGATTGGGTATATAATTCTAGTGCAAAAGATGTTTTTCAAAAAGGTGATATTATCACTGCTATCGATGGACATAAGATAGAAAATGATGGCACTGTGGAATTTCGCT
>JALULO010000219.1 GCA_027056215.1 Campylobacterales bacterium
CTACTCTATCCAAATGCCATAAACACCGCTCCACTTGATACGATTGATGCTTTTATATCCACAGGAATCAAAAAGATTCAAAATCCAATCGATAAAGCTACAATAGATCAATTTTTTGACGATTTACGAAACAAGGAAATCAATCTAGATGTGATTTATCATGATCTTCTACATGAGGGAATTGATGCTTTCAAAATTGCATTTAGGGAGATATTGGACGTATTAGAAAAAGGATAGCTATGACCACCAATGATACAAACTTTAAAAAAGAGGCTGTATTTGACGCAAAAGAACTTGCGTTTGAAATGACTGAAAAACTTAAGTTTTATCTCAAAGGACTTATCAAATATGGAGGAAGCGACCTTCATATCAAAACAAGCTCTACGTTTAGAGGACGTATCAATGGTGAAATGGTACCACTTTCAAATGAAATTCTTTCTCATGAAGATGGCATTCAACTTGCGAAAGAAGTTTTACGTAGTAGATTTCAAGAGCTTGTTGAGAAAAAAAGTGTTGATTTTAATTTTAAACTTGATGAAAAATATCGTTTCCGTGGGAATATATTTTTCCAAACTGATGGTATATCCGCAGTGTTCAGGGTCATTCCTGTTGCCATCCCTTCTATGGAAGAGCTTAAACTTCCCAAAAGTATTGAAAAAATCACATCGCTAAAACGTGGACTTGTACTTGTTACAGGACCAACTGGTAGTGGTAAATCTACAACCCTTGCTTCTATTATCGATGAGATAAATACAACACAGAGAAAACATATCATCACTATTGAGGATCCTGTTGAATTTGTTTATAAAGATAAAAGTTCACTGGTAAACCAACGTGCTATAGGCCAAGATGCACTTGATTTTTCCACTGCACTAAGAGCTGCTCTTCGTGAAGATCCAGATATCATACTTGTTGGTGAGATGAGAGATATGGAGACGATTGAAACCGCTATGCACGCTGCCGAAACCGGTCACCTGGTACTCTCTACACTTCATACTGTTGATGCAAAAGATACAATCAACAGAATCATCGGTACATTTCCAGGAAACGAACAAAACAAAATCCGTATGTCTTTAGCAGCAACTTTACAAGGGGTTCTTTCACAAAGACTTGTTAAAACAAAAGATTCCAAACGTGCTGCTGCTATTGAGATCTTGTATAAAAATGCACGGATAGAATCACTCATCGCCGATTCTCGAGATAGTGAGATAACAGATGCTATCGCAGAAGGTAAAGATATCTATGGTATGCAAACATTTGATCAAGCACTATTGGATCTTTATGGACGTGGGATTATAGATGAAAATGAAGCACTTATGAATGCATCAAATAGAGGTGATCTTAAAATGCAAATTGATAATTTTAACAATGCTAACCAACAAAGTGAAACAGTTGTCGATGCCATGATAGATTTAAAAGTTGAAGAAACAGCCTAAGTATGTTTGTATAAAGCAATATTTTAGGAATATTTCTATATAATCGCCCACTTAATTTTACAAGAAAAGGACAACAATGTTAGAAGGTATCGTTAGAGATAGTATCGGTAAAAAAGCGACTAAAGCTTTAAGACGAGATGGTTATCTAATCGCCAATATTTACGCTAAGGGGATGGATAATGTCAATGCTGCATTTAAATCAAATGAGTTTATCAAAGCGATAAGAGCAAAAGAGACGCTTGCATTTCCGGTAAAAGTTGGTGACCAAGAGTTAAAAGTTGTGATTCAGGAATATCAAAAAGATCCTGTTACGATGAAACTACTTCATGTTGATCTTCGTGTGGCACAAGATGATGTTGTAGCAAGATATCTTGTACCTGTTCGTGCTGTAGGAACACCAAAAGGTCTTAAAGACAAAGGTGTTTTGATTTACTCTAAAAAGAGATTATTGGTTAAATGTGCAGGGAAAGATCTTCCAAGTATTTTTGAACTCGACGTAAGTGACTTAGACGTAGGTGATTCTGTACTTATCAGAGATATAAAAGTACCTGATAATGTAGAACTTATGGATGCTGACAGGGTATCTGTTGTTGGTGTGATCAAAGCGAAATAAAACCATTTATGACACTTATCGTCGGACTTGGAAACCCTACCGACAAATATAAACATAATCGACACAATATCGGTTTTATGGTCATCGATCAACTTATCGATGACCTCACTGCTTCAAATATCACAAAAACCACATTTAAAGGAATGCTCCATAAATCGGGAAATATCTTTCTCTTAAAACCATATACCTATATGAATCTTTCAGGAGAAAGTGTTTTAGCCGTTTCAAGATATTATAAAATCTCCCGTATTATCGTTATACACGATGAGCTAGATATCCCATTAGGACGTATCAAAGTAAAAAATGGAGGAAGTCCTGGTGGTCACAATGGACTAAAATCTATCGATAACATAATAGGACAAGATTATGATCGTATTCGTATCGGGATTTCACGTCCAGCACCTAAAGAAGATGTTATCAAACACGTACTCAGTGACTTTAGAAAAGAAGAACTTTCATGTCTAGATACAGTCATCGAGATAGCCGGAAAAATTGCATTAGATTTATCAAAAAGCGATATCAAGGATATACAAAACAGATATCCTTCAAAAAAGAACTTCTGTAACATATGAAAATTTATCAAAGATTTCTGGCAAAACTATATATTAAAAAATTTTTACTACTCTTTTTTGCCTTTGAATTTTTCTTTACCGGTATTGATTTGATGCAACATCTCAAAGAAGTGCCTGATTCTGCTAACTTGCAAATCTTATATGGCGTCAATAAATTTTTAGAATTTTTCAGTTATACCCTCCCCCTTTCTTTGATTTTTGCACTCTTATCAGCAGTACTACAAATCGTCAAAAGCAATGAACTTGTCAGCCTTTATGCATTGGGTATCAGTAAAACACAAGCTTCTAAACCCTTTACATACCTTGCTTTATTGATTGCCTCTATCTACATAGTTCTTAATACAATCCCGGGTTTTGTACAAACGCACCTAACAACACATAACATCAAAAAGCACGGTAGCATAACCAATATAAGCTCTGAAATATTTATCAAATCAGGTGATACTTACGCATATATAGGGTCGCTCAATCCTCAGAACAAAACAGGCAACAATATAAAAATCTTTGTCACAAAAAATGGTGATTTAAGGGAAATAATAGACGCAAAAGAAGGTCACTTTTATAAAGATCATTGGGTATTGCAAGAGATTACAGCGTGTGAAAAACCGCCAATAAATCCAAAGTCACATACTACTACAAAACTCATATATAAACACTACAAGAGCAAAAAGGTTTTGCAAGGCTTTACACCACGTTTGATCGATACACTATTTAAAACCAATACAAGACTTACCATTCAAGATTCATTTCGGGCTATGAAACTTTTTGAAAATCAAAACCTTAAAACAAATAAAATCAGAGCAAATTTGTACTGGATGACCATATTCCCACTTTTTGCAGCAATTGTTGTATTTGGTCTGTTTTTCTTGATGCCAACCCAACATCGCGGTATCAATCTAACACTTTTTACAACTGTATCTATTTTTGGAACTTTAGTACTATGGGGAATCATATTTACACTAACAAAAATAGCAAATAATGGATCTGTTTCTCCAGAAATGGGAATATTATTTCCTATATTTCTCCTCTTTTGGGCAAGCTTTTTCATTTATAAAAAATATAGAAATTAGTGCTGCACACCTCTAATAGTTCACGAACTTTTAAGAGATATGAAGTTTAATTCTATTTAGATAAAATACCCAAAAACAAGGTACTTCATGACAAGATTTCAAACTTTAGCTGATAAATACGATACACCACTTTATCTGTATGATTTTGACTATATGCGTGAGCAATACAATAAACTTAAAGAAGCGTTTCGCGCAAAAAAATCACTCATCTGTTACGCTGTAAAAGCCAACTCCAATCTTTCTGTAATCAAACATTTTGGCGATTTAGGAGCTGGATGTGATTGTGTTTCTATCGGTGAAATCAAACGGGCATTAACAGCAGGTGTAAAAAACTATAAAATCATCTTTAGTGGTGTTGGTAAAAAAGATGAAGAGATTAAAGAAGCTTTACAAAAAGATATACTCCTTATCAATCTTGAAAGCGAAGCGGAACTAGCACGTGTAGAAGAACAGGCAAAGCTATTGGACAAAGAAGCCAGAATCAGTATACGTGTCAATCCAAATATCGATCCCCAAACACATCCCTATATCTCAACTGGTCTTCATGAGAACAAATTTGGTGTAGATTTAGATACCGCAAAGCGGATGTATATCAAAGCAAAAAACTCTAATTTTCTCGATCCTGTCGGTATACATTTTCATATCGGTTCACAACTTACCCAACTCGAACCTATCAAAGAAGCAAGCGAAGTGGTTAGTGATTTAGTCAGAAGTCTTAAAGTCCTTAAAATCGATATAAAGTTTTTTGATATCGGTGGAGGATTGGGTATCCAATATGATGATGAAACTTTGATAAAACCCTATGACTATGCTCAAGCAATCTTTTCAACCTTACATGGACTGGATGTCACGATCATGTGTGAACCTGGCAGATATCTAAGTGCCAACAGTGGTTATTTTCTCACCAAAGTGCTTTATGAAAAAGTTAATGGTGAAAAAAGATTTGTGATCGTTGATGGGGGAATGAATGATTTGATTCGTCCTTCTTTGTACAATGCTTACCATAAAATAGAAATATTAGGAAAAGATGCAGATGAAGAGACAAGCGACTGTGATGTTGTAGGACCGGTATGTGAAAGTGGTGATTTTTTTGCAAAAAATATAGCGTTACCATTCACCCAACATGACGATTTACTTGTTATCAAAAGTGCCGGTGCATACTGTGCAACAATGAGTTCAAATTACAATACCAGAGGACGTGTGGCAGAAGTTGCAATAGATTCACAAAGTGACAGACTTATACGAAGACGGGAGAACTTTGAGGACATGATTGCCCTTGAGAAGGATTATTTAAAGGATTGAAGATGGAGTTAAATGAACTACGCCAGGGAATCAATAAAATTGATGATGAATTATTAAAACTGTTAAATCAGCGCATGGAATATGTTCAAAAAGTTGGTGAATTAAAACAAAATACCGGTACTAGCATTTACCGCCCAGAGAGAGAAAAAGAGATTATTGACAGATTGGCAAATGCTAGTACAGGTGCTTTAAAATCAGATGCTATTGAAGCAATTTTTATGGAAATCTTTGCAGTGAGTCGAAATCTTGAACTTCCTGAAAAAATCGCATATCTCGGTCCGGAAGGTAGTTATTCTCACCAAGCGGCAGAGAGTCGTTTTGGAACATTGAGTTATTATCTTCCCCTAAACTCAATAGAGGCCGTTTTTAAAGTAATGCAAAATAAAGAAGCAAAGTATGGTGTCATCCCAATCGAGAACAACACAGAAGGTGCTGTAGGAACAACTATAGACTGTCTCAACAAATATGACTCTAAAATAGTGGCTGAACTTTACATGGATATACACCACTCTTTTGCAACAAGGGTAGAAGATTTAAAAGAAATAAAACGCATCTATTCACATCCACAAGGATATAATCAATGCAAAAACTTCCTTGAAGAACATTTTTTAAGTGATATAGAATTTGTTCCAACTCGTTCTACATCTGCAGCGGCAAGAAGAGCAAAAGAAGATCCAAACGGTGCAGCTATTTGTTCAGCAATAGCCGCAAAATTGTACAAACTCCCTATTCACTTCCAAAAAATCGAAGACAACCTTGCAAATCAGACCCGATTTTTAATACTAAGTGATTTTAAAAACCAAAAAAGTATGGTAGATAAAACTTCTATTATCGCCAAAACAGACAATACTCCTGGTAGTTTGGTCAATTTTTTACGAAGCTTTGAGGATAAAGGTATAAACTTGACAAAAATAGATTCCAGACCCATCAATGAAAAACAATATCGTTCTATGTTTTTTATAGACTTTAAAGGACATATCGATGATAAAAATGTCCAAGATGTCATAAAAAACTCATCCAATGAAATCAAATGGCTTGGCAGCTATGTAACAGGAGATCAAAATGCACTTTAACAAACAACTTGAAAGTATCAAAACATATGAAGGTGGCAAACCCATAGAATTAGTAGTCAGAGAATACGGTATCAAACCAGAAGAGATTGTCAAACTCGCATCCAATGAAAACCCATACGGTGTAAGTAATGAAGTCACTAAAGTGATCTGTAATCATGCCCATGAAGTTTATATGTATCCAGATGATAGTATGCAAGATATCAAAGAAGCTCTCGCAAATAAATATCAAGTTGATACGGCAAATATTATCATGGGGGCAGGAAGTGATCAAGTGATATCGTTTGCTATCAATGCCAAAGCCAATAAATATAAAAAAGTACTTACAGCAAAAACAACATTTGCTATGTACAATATCTATGCAAAGCAGATTGGTGCAAAAGTAATCACGACACCATCACGCCAACATAATCTTGATGAATTCTACCAACTCTATAAAAAAGAAGAAAATATCGGGATTATCTTTTTATGTTTACCAAATAATCCTCTAGGAGAATGTTTAGATAAAGAAGAAGTTTTTGATTTTTTAAAAAAGATAGATGACAACACGATGGTCGTAATTGATGGGGCATATCAGGATTTTGCAGCAGCAAAAGATCCTAAAAAGAAAATAGAGCCACATGAGCTTATCACTACTTTCCCAAATACACTCTACCTTGGAACTTTTTCAAAATCATATGGTCTTGGTGGACTGCGTATTGGATATGGTATAGCAAGTGAAGAGATCATGGATGCACTTTATAAAATGCGTCCACCTTTTAATGTCACAACACTTTCACTTAAAGCAGCACTTGCCGCTTTAAGTGATCAATCTTTTGTAAATAAAACTATAGAAAATAACTTTTCCCAGATGCAAAAGTATGAAGAATTTTCAAAACAAAATAAAATAGATTTTATAGATAGCTATACAAATTTTATTACTTTACTTTTTAACAAGTCAATAAAATCTACTGAAATAGCTAATTTATTATTAAAAAAAGGTATAATAATCAGAGATTTACAAAGTTATGGTATCAATGGGATACGTGTAACTATAGGAACACCCGAACAAAATCAGAGATTTTTTGAACAATTTCAACCACTTTTACAAAGGTAAACTAAGACAATATGGATTTTAGAACACTATTAAACCAAATTACCACGATGTTTACAAAATTGACACAACGTCAAAAAATCATTATCGGCATCGCAACATTGGCCGTTATTGGTTTTATTGTTTTTTTGGTTTTATATACAAATAAACAAAAA
>JALULO010000220.1 GCA_027056215.1 Campylobacterales bacterium
CCACCTTTGAGTGAGGAAGAGTTTAAAGATCCAAATCTTACAGTTGAAATCTCTTTGTTAACCGAACCAAAGTCACTTGAGTACACAGATATAGAGGATTTAAAACGTAAGATAAAAACTGGGGAAGATGGGGTTATCTTAAAACTTGGTCAATATCAGGCAACCTATCTACCCCAAGTATGGGATCAATTACCACGGTTTGAAGATTTTTTTGCAACACTGTGTCAAAAAGCCGGATTGCACGGTAACTGTTTACAAAATCATCCACAAATCTATATCTATCATGCCCAAAAGATCAAATAAGATTTTATGATGCAACGAAAAGCAGCTGTACGGGGTGTTTTTTATCCTAAAAGATGTGACGATATCGATCGTACTATCAAGAGATTTAATACAATACTTAGTAAACATTTTCATGATAAAAGGCTTTTGTCTGCCAAACCAAGAGCGATTATCGTGCCACATGCTGGTTATATCTATAGTGGCTATACAGCAAATCTAGCATATCATATCGCTGCAAATACAAAGCCAAAGAGAGTGATTGTTATCGGTCCGAGTCACCATTACTATTTCGAGGGAATCAGCGGAGCGATGTATGACAGTTTTGAAACCCCATGCGGTGATATTCCCATCGACAAAACCTATGTGGAAAAAATTGAAAAATATTTTCCCGTGAAATTTGATCCCAAAGCCCACCGCAAAGAGCACAGCACCGAAGTGCAAATGCCCTTTGTCAAACACTACTTTCCAAATGCTAAAGTCGTGGAGATCGTCTACGGCAAAGTCGATCCAAGAGTACTCGCGAAATTGATCTACGCCCTCATGAGAGAGAAAGAAAACCTGGTCGTTATCAGCACCGACCTGAGCCACTTCTACACCCTTGAAGAAGCAAAGAAAAAAGACAACGTCTGTCTCAACGCCGTTGCCAAAAGAGACCCTGCGATTTTAGACAGAGGATGTGAAGCGTGTGGATTTATAGGACTTAAAGCGATGTTAATAGTGGTCAAACGAGCAAATTTGAAAACAGAGCTACTGGACTATAGAACCAGCGCCGATGCTAGCGGTGATGAGAAGCGGGTTGTTGGGTATATGAGTGCGGTTGTAGGGTAAAAACTGGAAGTGACGGCTTCAGCCTCATTGAAAATCTAACATTATGAAGTACGGGTGTCTAATATCCCGGCTTCATGAAGTGCGTTTGCAAAATCGGATTTTTTCTGTTTGGAAAGTGTATCTACTCTTTTTTTATGTACTTGCAGTAATCTTTTATGGGCGTCTGTCATTGCTCCGGTCGCCTGGGCGAAATAATCGGTATAGGCTTCAAATTCTTTAATAATACGTTCTGTTTCAAGATGATAATTTCGACCTCCGATCGATTTGATTTCAATATGGTGGGTATCGATTTTTTCCAGATTCCAGACAGTTCCTTTTTTTGTTTTGATTACTCTTGCATCGTGTTTAGGATGAGTAGAGAGAATATCCATAACATTCTGGCTGTATCCTTCTCTCGGTTTCCATGATGAGAGCAGATTCGCATGATCACACAGGATCATAAAACGGTAAAAATCGATATGGCTACTACTTTTTTGTCGAGTGGACATATGAATATGAAAACCTGTCTCTTTATTGGTGTAACCGTATTTTGCGATAAGTGGTGAAATATTTTGAATAAAATGGACAATTCCTGCTTTCGTGGAGATAGGCACAGAGATTTCTATGCCATTATCCTCAAGTGAAATATCAGGTTTGATCTGCATACAATGATTTTTATCGGTACTGTTTGGAACAGATATTTCATCGACAAGTATATCTGCATGGGTAAGCAGGTACAGATTTTGTGTCAGTGATTCTATCGCTTCGGAGACTGTATAGCGAGTTGTATCAATGTAAAACTCAAATTCACACCCAAACAGATAAAGATCATTTTGATTCGGCGTAAAGTCAGGATAGGTGCAATTGCAGTTTCTCTGGTAGCGTTTGGTTGTACCTTCTATTGTGTAATTTGTCATCAACCTGTTACCGTTTCAAGATAGGCATCGAGTTGCCTGAGTTTATAGTCGGTATCTGTTTTCCACTCCCGCAAAGGTTTTTGATCTTTTGGTATCGAAGTATGCAGTTGGATATAGACAAAAGCCCGCTGGGTGCCGCGGTGAGATTTGACAAGGATCTTTTTACGTTGATAATATTCCGGTGCTCCCTCGAACGCATCCAGCCTTTTCATCAGTTCCCGCCGCTCGATGAGATAAAGCTCTCCATGAACTCTCATGACAGGAGCAAGTAGCAGGTAGGGATAATTTCCGAAGCTGTCTTCAAACATACCAAACTTACCTACTGTAATGGCTTTGCCGATTCTTTTGGCATATTTACTGAGCAGATGATGATTGTCAAACCCTTTTTTGAGCGATCCATAGACAAAAAGCAATTCATTAAAGGGCTTTTCTCTTTTAAAAAATCCTCTTTTGATGATGCTTATTTGCCCTTTGTCATGAAGCCGATGAAGTATTTTACGCAGTGTATCTGTGGAAATATCATCAACCCTTGCTTTGGAAAAGGGCAGGGTAGTATTTTCCGGTAATGTTAGAATTTTTTGTTCTACTAGATCGATATATCGTTTCATAAGAATTCCCTGTTTTAAAACGTGACATTATTATAGCATTTTTTCATAAAAATGTCACGTTTTTTTATAAAGAGTATATTTTGGGTACCCATCCGCTCTTACAGAAATAGAAAAGCAAATTACTTTTTTAAATATTCTGATACACAATAGTGCAGATGCGCAAACTGCTGTAGCTGTTTTAGGACGCTATCAAACAAAAACTCTGACACTCTAAACCGTTTCCTATATAATACCCTCATGAAACTTCTCCACACTTCCGACTGGCATCTGGGACAAAACTTCATGAAGTAAGACTCTAGCTATTAAAAAAAAATTCTAAAAGACGATATAACTCATATAAGTTTAAACTATGTACGTGAGACGACTATATTTTGATGTTCATTGCATAGTGTGATTAAATCTAAAAAGGTATATTGTGAAAACAATTTCAAATGAGCTCCTAGAAGATATCTCAATCCTTTATGTTGAAGATGAGCAAAGTATTCGTGAAGGTTATGGTAGGGCACTACGAAGAATTGCGAATCATATTTATACCGCAGAAAATGGGAAAGAGGGTTTAGAACTCTATACAAAATATAAACCCGATATTGTGATTAGTGATATCAAGATGCCTATCATGAATGGTATAGAGATGTTAAAGGCTATCAAAGAGATAGATGAAGATTGTCAAGTGGTCTTTACAACCGCACACAATGATAGTAGCTATCTGTTAGAAGCACTCGAACTTGAGGTCAATGGTTATCTTCAAAAACCTGTGTCAAAAGATCTTTTAAAATCTAAAATCCAAAAGATTTCCGACACGATCATCAAAGAAAAGGTAACACTGATACAGCAAAAGGAGATCGAAACACAAAAAGCGATTTTACAAAATGTACTCGATCATGAACAAAACTTATTGATTGTAACAGATTTTCAAGATGCTTTTTTTGCAAATAAAGCTTTTTTAGAACTTTTTGATTCAAAAGATATTGATGAATTTAACCACAAATGTCCTAATCTTTTAGATGTCTTTTTACCTTTGCCAAATTATTTACATCAGGGGCTTTTAAAAGAGGATGAAAACTTTTTTGATTTGATACAGCGTTCAGAAGATACGAAAAGAACTGTTACCTTGATTAGCATAGATGGAGAACCTAAAGCCTATAAGATTAATGTTTCACGGATTACCCATCAAGATATGGAGTCTTACCTGATTTCATTAACAGATATTACCAAGATGAATATACAAAAAATAGGCACAGAAAAAAAAGCGTTTTATGATGGATTGACAGGAATTTATAATAGAAATAAGTTTGATGAATTATTTGAAAATGAGTTAAATAGGGTAAAACGTTATGCCAATAATGCTTCAGTTATGTTATTAGATATTGATCATTTTAAAAAATTCAATGATACATTTGGACATCTTATTGGAGATGAAGTACTGGTACTTTTGGCAGAAACTATTCATGGAAATATTCGTAATACTGATATTTTCGCCAGATGGGGTGGGGAAGAGTTCGTTTTACTTTTGACAGAAACCCCTCTGGATATTGCATGTAAAATAGCAAATAATCTTAGACAAAATATTGAAGATGCACATCATAAAACGGCAGGAAAAATTACTGCTTCGTTTGGTGTGACTCAAATCACGTCAAACGATACGATGCAATCTGTACTTAATCGATGTGATAAGGCACTGTATCAAGCAAAAGGAGCAGGTAGAAATACTGTAAAGTATGTATAGTAATTATATTGATATACTTTTAGTAGTCTCTTTAATCTTACTTTTTCTTGCTTATAAATATACGATTAGTATTCGCCATAACATAGAGTTAAAGAAATCTGTTAAAAGTTTTGAAATGCTTATGGAATCTATGATGGAAGGAATTATTATTTTTGATTCTGAGGGTATTTGCTTGCATACAAATCGTGT
Organism: Campylobacterales bacterium; assembly: GCA_027056215.1. GTDB lineage: Bacteria > Campylobacterota > Campylobacteria > Campylobacterales > QNZT01 > QNZT01. The sequence continues at coordinate 4,530 of JALULO010000220.1, forward strand.
TGCTGATATACTTTTTGGCTATCAACCAAAAGAGATGATTGGCAAACATGCCAGTGAGATTGTTTGTATAGAATCACGTGAAATTATACGAAAAAAAATGCAAAATTATAATCAAAAGCCTTATGAAGCGATGATGTTGAGGAAAGATGAAACTAAATTTCCCGCTATTCTTCGGGGTAGAAATATTTTTTGGAATGATAAGAGAGTGCGAATCTCAACTATTATAGATATTTCAGATGTTAAACAATTGCAATATGATCTTGAAGTCTTAAATAAAAATTTGGAAGAAAAAGTTGTTAAGCAAATAGAAGATATAAGACAAAAAGATCAAATGTTACAACATCAAAATAAACTTGCCTCGATGGGTGAAATGATTGGTGCAATCGCACATCAGTGGAGACAACCTCTCAATGCATTGAATATCAATATCGAAAATTTAGATGATGATTTTGAAGATGGTTTGATAGATGGTGTTTTTATAGATAATTTTATTATAAAGAACAGAAGCTTGATACAGTTTATGAGTGATACGATTGATGATTTTAGAAATTTTTATAGAATCGATAAAACAAAAGAGTTTTTTTCCATAAAAAAAGCTATCAAAATTACGACAGAAATAGAAAAAGCACATCTCAAAAATCATGCCATAGAAATATGTATCCTTGGAGACGATGTATGTATCTTAGGATATAAAAGTGAGTTTGAACATGTGATCTTAAATCTTATCAACAATGCTGCTGATGTCATTAATCATAGAGGTATTTTATATGGCAAGATAGAGATTATACTCTCAACAAATAGTATTACTATCAAAGATAATGCAGGGGGTATTGATGAAGCTATCAAAGATCGTATCTTTGAACCTTATTTTACCACAAAAGAGCAGGGTGAGGGAACGGGTATAGGGCTTTATATGTCTAAAGTGATCATTGAAAAAAATATGGGCGGTAATCTTTGTGTCCAAAATGGTTCAAAAGGTGCAGAATTTACGATTATTTTTCCAGATACACTGGAAAAATCTATCGATATGGTAGAAGAGGTGCAGATGTGCTAAGAGGGCACCAAATCATGAGTGATAATTTGGTGCTTCGTTCGTAATAGTAACATCGTGCACATGACTCTCTTTAAGTCCTGCTGCTGTGATTTCAACAAACTCTGCTTTTTCTTGAAATGTTGGGATATCTTTTGCCCCAACATATCCCATCGATGCACGTAATCCACCGATAAGTTGATGGATGACATTGCTCATCTTACCACGATAAGGAACCATACCTTCTATGCCTTCTGGTACTAGTTTATCTGCCGCTGTACCTTCTTGAAAATAACGATCATTGCTTCCTTTTTGCATCGCTCCGATACTTCCCATACCTCTGTATGTTTTATACTGTCTTCCTTGATACATCAAAGTTTCGCCTGGGCTCTCTTCTGTTCCTGCTAACAAACTTCCAACCATCACCGAACTAGCGCCAACTGCAAGTGCTTTAGCTACGTCACCTGAGTATTTGATACCACCATCTGCGATGATAGGTACACCCAGTTCTCTTCCTTTTGCTGCACAGGTATCGATAGCTGTTATCTGTGGTATACCGACACCAGCGACGATTCTGGTTGTACAGATTGATCCAGGACCTATACCTACTTTAACAGCGTCTGCACCTGCTTCAACAAGTGCTTCAACCGCTTCTGGAGTAGCGACATTTCCAGCGATGATATCTATCTCAAAACGTTTTTTTATCTCTTTGACCGTATCGATAATCCCCTTTGAGTGTCCATGTGCTGAGTCAAGTACAAGTACATCAACACCTGCTTCTATCAATGCCTCTGCTCGGTCATACTGTCCCACACCGATCGCTGCACCTACACCAAGACGACCAAATCTATCTTTGAAAGAGTTTGGAAACTCTTTACGTTTTTTGAGATCTTTGATCGTGATGAGTCCTGAAAGTATGCCATTTTCATCGATAAGTGGCAATTTTTCGATTTTATGCAGATGAAAAATCTTTTCTGCTTCATCCAGGGAGATTCCCTTTGGTGCTGTGATAAGAGGTGCTTTTGTCATGACTTCTTCTACACTTTTACTCATGTCATTTTCAAAGCGAAGATCTCTGTTTGTGAGTATCCCCACGAGTTGATTATTTTCTGCGATTACAGGAAAACCGGAGATTTTATACTCATGCATAAGATTGTTTGCATCTTGCAGTGTATCGTTTGGTTTTAAGTGTATGGGTTCATTGATAACACCGCTTTCACTTTTTTTAACACGGCTAACTTCTTTTGCTTGTGTAGGGATATCCATATTTTTGTGGATGATCCCAATCGCACCAAGGCGTGCCATCTTGATCGCTGCTTGATGTTCTGTAACGGTATCCATCGCCGCAGAAACGAAAGGGATATTAAGTGCTATATTTTTAGTAAGCATCGAATTGATTGCTACTTCTTTTGGCAATACTTCAGAGTATTGCGGGATGAGAAGGATATCTTCAAATGTGAGTGCTTTTTGTCGAATATTCACGGATTAACCTTTATTTTAAGATATTTTCAAGACTCAAAGAGCCATCAAAGAGTGTTTGTTCATCAAGGGCTTTTGCAACAAATTGTGCCCCTATCGGTAATCCTTTGCTACTTGTCCCTATCGGAAGGGAGAGTGCTGGAAGTCCTGCAAGGTTAACTGCTATAGTATAGATATCGCTAAGGTACATTTCCAAAGGATCTTTTTTACTACCAAATTCAAAAGCAGGTGTGGGTGCAACTGGCATAAAGATAAGATCCG
>JALULO010000221.1 GCA_027056215.1 Campylobacterales bacterium
TGTGAGTCGGGGAAGAGATGGGGAAATTTATAAGCAAGCCATAGGTAGAGGCTTATTTTTTTGATCTCGTCTTCAGCTTTGAGGAGTTCAAGTTGTGTTTTGGCGATACCTTTTAGGGTGACTGATGATTTGTATAGGACTACTTTTTGGTGGAGTATGGCATTGACATAAAAGAGGTATGCTTTTTTGATCAGGGGTGATTTTGTACTAACCGGTGCACCTGCGAGTAGATACTTTGTTTCTAGGTTGAGTTGTTTTTTTTGATCAAGTATGTTGGATAAGTCTAGCATATAGCCGATGTTTGCTGCACTAAATGGTCCTGTAAACTTCATGTGTTGGGTGTAGTAAGCTAGTATCTGGTGGAGATTTTCTGTTTTGAGGTGTTTGGATAGTGATAGTATCTGTGATGTTGTTGCTTTGACATGAAAAGGTGGTTTGATGGTGTGTAATGGTGCGTGAAACTGGGTATCTATGTGTTGCAATACACTAGCACTGGTAGCCCCTATAAAACCTTTTTCATGATGTCCATATCTACCGGCACGTCCTGCTATCTGGATGATTTCATTTGGTGTTAAAGGGCGGTTTTCGATGCCGTCAAACTTGCTATCTGTCGTAAAGAGTATCGTTTCTATAGGGAGGTTTAAGCCCATGGCGATGGCATCTGTAGCAACTAAGATATCGCTTTGTCCTTCTCTAAATCGTTTGGCTTCTTCTTTTCTAACTTCGGGGGAGAGGTTTCCGTATAGAACAGATACGCGGTGTTTTTTGGAGAGTTTTGATTTGAGTTTGAGTACTTCGGTTCGCGAAAAAGCGATGAGAGCTGTGTTCTTTTGGATATGTTTAAGGGGTGTTGCATTGGGTAGAACTTCGAGTGGATTTTTGCGATAAAACTTGACAACTTCCAACTCTTCACCAAGGTACTGGGCTATCTTTTTGATGGCTTCAAGTGCATTGACACTACCCGTCATGATCACGTTTTGGGCGGGTGCTCCGACGATGGCATTTACCCATGCCCAGCCACGATCTGGATCGGCTAACATCTGGATTTCATCGATTACACAGATATCTACGTCCATATTGTAGTTTAGCATTTCGATGGTCGAGCAAACATGTCCGGCTTCTTCATCGATGATTTCTTCTTCGCCGGTGATGAGTGAAACGGGGATATCGTGTTCTTTGATGGATTCAAAGTTTTCAAGTGCTAGTAGGCGTAAGGGTGCTAGGTACATCCCACAATCCGCCTCCATGAGTTCCTGTATCGCTTGATGTGTTTTACCACTGTTGGTTGGTCCTACATAGAAAAAGAGTTTACGTTTTTTTTCACGTGCGAGAGGGAAAAGTGTTTTGAGATCACAGTGCAAGAGTGCATGAAGCTTCTCTTGCCAGCTTTGATTTTGTTGTTTCATACGATCCTAACGGACTTCAAGATAATCTTTTAAACCGATATCTGTCCATGGTTTGTTGAGTTCTAAAAAGGCATATGCATTTTCCCAAATACGTTTGAAATCGGCACTTTTGGCACTTTTTTCTTTCGCAACTTCGAGCATCGCTTTTTTTGCAGCTTTGAGAACATCTTCTGGGAGTTGTCCAATGTGTACGTCATTTTCTTTGACTATTTTTAGGGCTTTTGCATTTTCGAGTTGAAACTCACTGGTCATAGTGGCATTCATCTCTTGTGATGCCATCTCAATCATAAGCTTTTGTTCATCGGAGAGCTTTTCATACTTTCGTTTGTTAAAGACGAGAGAGAGGGAACTTCCTGGTTCATGCCATCCTGTATAGTAGTATTTTGCAACCTTTTGAAAGCCCATTTTCGTATCGAGTGAGGGTCCGAGCCATTCGGTTGCATCGAGTACATTTCTCTCTAGTGCGACATAAATCTCACCGGCAGGAAGTAGGGTAGGTTTGACACCGAGTTTAGAAAAGACTTCACCTCCAAGACCTGGAATTCGCATCTTTAAGCCTTTCAAATCATCAAGGGATTTGATCTCTTTCTTAAACCAGCCACCCATCTGTACATCTGTATTACCACCTTTGAAGGGTATGAGATTGTATTTGGCGTAGAGTTCACGCCAAAGTTTCATGCCATCTCCCCAGTCAAACCAAGCGTTCATCTCAGCGGCGATCATCCCAAAGGGGAAACCTGTAAAAAGATTAAATGCTTCGTTTTTGCCTTTGTAATAGTACGCAGCTGAGTGATAGGCATCAATAGCCCCTGCACTGGTTGCGTCAAATACACCAAGGGCAGGGACGAGGACATTTTTGGGAAACACTTTGACTTCGATACTGCCGCCACTGACTTGTGTCAGTCTGGTGGCAAAGCGTTCAACGCCCGTACCCATGATGGGGAAGTTTGCCGGCCAACTTGTTGCAAGTTTGATTTTGACTTTTTTGCCTTTATTGTAGTGAAATGTTTTTGCTTTATGATCTGCCTTGGGATCTCTTGGCAACTCTCTACATCCTGCTACACCTGAAGCGATCGTTGCGGTGGCGATTGTTGTTTTGATAAAGTCTCTTCGTTTCATCTTTCTCCTTTAATATAAACCAGCGATAACAGCATAACACAAGAAAAGCATCAGATGTGATATCCCTTCAAAGTAGTTGGTTTCTCCATCGTCCGTTGTTTTCCATGCAAGTATAATGGTAAAGATCAGTGCACCGATCTCTAGTGGGTTAAAGTTTAATGGCAAGATAACACCTGCATAATAGCCCAAAACCAACAGGGATGGAACGGTTAAAAGGATCGAAACAGTTGATGCTCCCATCGCGATATTGACTACTCTTTGGATTTGATCGTTTTTGGCTGCTTTGATAGCGGTAAAAATCTCTGGAGCGACAGAAATAACCGCGATCGTAAGACCAGCGAGTCCTACTGGTAAACCTATCTCTTTAAAAACGTGCATACCATCTTTGGCAAATACTTCAGCTAAGATACCGATGATAAAAATCAAACCAAAGATAACGAGAAAATTTGCATACGTCGGTAACTTGTCAAAAAGGTAGTGTTCGGGGATCTCTTCGTGTTCGAGTCCCTCTTCTGCAAGTTTTCGTTTAAAGCGAAAGATACGGCTTTTGGCTGTGGCTTTGAAAAAGTGTGTATGTGTCTTGGTTTGAAATATCAAGATGGTGATATAAAAGAGAAATAACAATGCACCAATCATAAAACTGGCTTTTTCCATGGTTTCCTTGTCATGTCCGCTATGTCCGAGGATACTTGGAACAAGCAGGGCAAGAGCAGCAACGTATAAAATGGTTGTGTAAGAGCTTGAGGTATCTTCGTTGTGTTGTTGCTCTGTAAAGGCAAGACCACCGATAAACACAGCGAGTCCTAATAGTACATTCATGTCAACAATCACTGCAGAGATGATACCACCCTGAACGGTTTGTATCGCTTCGGGTGAGTGGGGTGCTTGTAACATGATGTTAAATAATAGCAGGATTTCAACAGCTACTGCGGTGAAAGTTAGTACAAAACTACCATAAGGCTCATCCAAACGTTCGGCTAGGATATCAGCAACTTCTGAAACGGTGATAGATAAAGCTATGATAGAAAGTGCTGCAAAGATAGTACTGATTTGTGTATTGCCGTTGTGGTGAAAGTAGTATGCCGCAAAAGCGAGGAGGACACCGCCTATGATATCCCAATAATTTTCTATAAATGCGTTGTGTTCGTGATGCGGATGCATCGACTGGGGGTTTGAGTCCATCTGTTTTTAGTGCTCCTAGAAAAGAGAGAGTTGCTCTTTTACGTGTGAATTTTGTAATATATCTACAATTTTTGGTAGATCTGCATTGATTATAGCAAAATTAAATTCAAGTTCTTTTAATTTTTTAATTTCCGATAGATTTTTATAGCGTATTGTTTGGATCGAAAGATTTATTTCTTTGGCGTGTGGTTTGGATAGAAAAAGAACTGTACGTGCCCATGGAGCTTTGTTTTGTAAGTAGTTGGAAGCGGTTTTTAGTATCTGTACATCCTTAACGACTATGAGTGTAAAGGGTGTTGTGCCATATGGTCTGATTTGAAGTTCTTTGTTGACAAAGAGAGGATAAAAGTCAGGGATGTAATCACACTTTGTGATATCGTAATATAAAAGTTTTGTATCTAAACAGTTTAAAATAGATTCAAACTGTTTGATAAAAAGTTCTGGTATCTTGATATTTTCATAGTAGATTTCTTTATAGGTGAAACTTGTTTGAAAGAGTGAGGATTTGGTTATCTGCAAAGTTTGATAGATGGCGATATCTGGTGTTTCATATCCTGGGTAAATGTTTTGTAAATAGTGTTTATCTGAACAGATGATGATTGTGTTGTCGTTGACACTATAGAGTGCTTGAAAGTTTTGTTTTGCATCGTTGTGTAAAAATATAATCTCTTCTTTTGAGACGATATGTTGCATCAAATGGGCACTGATAATATCAAAATAGACAAAATGCAATTTTCGATCCATCAGATAATATCGTAAAATCCCAGTTAAGGCATCTTCAATATCCTCACAGCGAAGCCAGGCTATCTCTTCATCAAGGATATTGACTTTTTTATCACTGAGTATGGCATAGGCATCACGTGCGATAGCGGTTTTTATCTCTTGTGGATCATTTCCGACAAAAAGATCCCCTCTTTTGACTTTTAAAGGATCAAATATGACACGTTCAAAAGAGGAGATAAACGGGGTATTTAAGAGTTTTGCATCTGTAAGCTTTGCGAGGTTCTCAAAGGTCATCCAACAGGTGTACCATTTTTCTTAGAACTTTCTGGTCGTATGAGGCTTAATCCTGACTTATCTTTGGCGGCAAGCAACATCCCTTCTGAAAGATTACCCATGATTTTTGCTGGTTTGAGGTTGCTGACAACACATACTTGTGTATTTATCAGTGACTCTGGCGTATAAAACTCTTTGATTCCAGCGATGATTTGACGTGGTTTTTCTTCGCCAAGATCGACTTTTAATTGCAGTAAACGGTCACTTTTTGCTACTTCACTGGCTTCTAAAATAGTACCTATTTTAAGTTTTGTTTGAAAAAACTGATCTATAGTGATGATGCCTTCTTCTTGTTTGGGCTCTTTTTTCTTTTCCTGTGTTGCAACTGGTTCAGGTGCTTTGAGTAACTCTTCTTCTATCTTTGGAAAGAGTGGCGGTACTTTTGTCATGGTAAAAGTATCTAGTAACTCTTTGTTAACGATATACTTTTGATAACTATCATGCGTGATGACAAAACCGAGTGATTTACTGATGGTGGCACATGTTTTTGGCATGACAGGGCTTAGTTTGATAGTGACTTTTGCCAGTAAGTTTGCCACAAGTGCCACAAGTGCAAGTGCTTCTTCTGTCTTTCCCTCTTTGATTTTTACCCATGGCTCGTACATAGCGATAGATTGGTTCGCGATGGTGAGTATTTTCCATAACTCTTCCAAATATCGGTTGAGTTGTAGATCGTAGATGAAAGAGGGCAGTTTTTCGATGATTTTTTCTGCGGTATCTATCTCTTTTTTGTGGTATGCCAAAATATCTTTTGAGTCAACGAGAAAATCGCTGTATTTACCACTCATACCGATGATACGATTTAAAAGATTCCCAAGATCATTGCTGAGGTCTGAGTTGACACGGTCTATAAGTGCTTTTTGGCTAAAGTCACCATCTTGACCAAAAGGTACTTCTCTCATCAGAAAATAACGAAAATTTTCCAATCCATACGCCTGGGCTACTTCAGCTGGATCTACGACATTGCCTTTGGATTTACTCATCTTTTCACCGTTTCGTGTCCACCAGCCATGTGCTCCGATATGCTTTGGTAATGGTAAATCAAGACTCATCAAAAAAGCAGGCCAGTAAATGGCATGAAAACGAAGGATGTCTTTTCCCACCAAGTGTACAGTAGCTGGCCAAAAGTGCAAGTTTTTTTCATCAGAGCCATAGCCAAGGGCAGTGATATAGTTCATCAATGCATCTAACCAGACATACATCACATGTTTTGGATCGTTCATGGATTCTGGAAGTTTAACACCCCAGTCAAAACTTGTACGTGTGATAGAGAGGTCATGAAGACCTTGTTTGACAAAGTTTATGACTTCATTTTTCTTAGCTTTTGGCAAAACGCATTTATCTTTATCTGCATACCATGCTAGTAACTGGTCTTCATATTTTGAGAGTTTGAAGAAATAGCTTTCCTCTTTAACGATAGAAGTTGGTTTACCACAATCTGGGCAAAACTGTTCATCGATGAGTTGGGTTTTTGTAAAAAAGCTCTCACAACTAACACAATAAAATCCCTCATAGTTATCTTTGTAGATATCCCCCTTATCGTACATGATTTCAAAGGCTTTTTGTACACCTTTTTGATGTTGTTCGTCTGTTGTTCGGATAAATTTATCGTAACTGATGTCAAATGCATCCCAGAGGGTTTTAAACTTTCCACTGATTTCATCGGCATAGGCTTGTGGTGTTTTTCCTCTTTTTTGTGCGGCTTCTTGAATCTTTTGTCCATGTTCATCCGTTCCCGTTAAGAAAAGGGTTTGAAGACCTATCAATCGTGAGTAACGTGCCAAAGTATCTGCGATGATAGTGGTATAGGCATGACCGATGTGTGGCACATCGTTAACATAATAGATCGGGGTTGTGATATAAGCTCTTTTACAGTCGTTTGACATAAGTACTTCCATATGTGATTTTTTAGCCTAAATGGTACTACAAGATTGCTTAACTACTATAAAAATCCATAGACTACTTGATAGGATAAAGGGGTCCAGGGTGAAACGGGGATATTTGCTTTGTTTAGCATGTTACCTGCCCATGTATTGCAAGTGTAAAACATATTATAGGGATTCTTTGCCTTAAAATAATAAAAATTAGTGTTATGGGTTATGGGTATAAGTTGATGATCTTGATATGCACATGAATCAAGTATGGCTTTTTGCAGTTTTTGATAAGAAGACTTTGATATTTTAAGTGGGATAACGGAGCTATCTTGTTTGATTGCCTGATAATGCCCTACTTGAATCACAGAAGAAGTATTGAGAAAAATGGCTTTGAACGTTGTTTTTAATTGTATATCTTTCCATTGTGGTGTGTTTAGCATAAACTTTTGATCACCATAGCTAAATGCTAAAAAACCTTTTTTTATATTTCGCGGATTCGCATCTCTAACGAATACCCTGAACCACAATTCTAGCATCACACCCTGAAAGTTCTTCAAACACTTCATAGGGTGTTTTCCAATCAAGACACTTTCTTGGTCTACTATTGAGTTTGTC
>JALULO010000222.1 GCA_027056215.1 Campylobacterales bacterium
CAGATGCTAAACCTTCAAAATCCATGATGATGTTTGCAAGTCCTACATGCGAAAGATTGACAACACGACTACCGATAAAATAATCTACTTTTTTAGCGATATATGCCAGTACAAACGGTGTTCCGATTAATGCTGCTTCTAGTGTGGCAGTGCCTGAACATACAAAAGCAAAATCACTATGAGAAAGGCTTTTTTGCATATCATAAGAGATTTCAAAATCTGATATATCTCCATAGGTAGGTTCTAGGGATTTGTTTTTAAAAAAAGAGGGAACGATGAGGACTTTTTTAGTATGAAGTTCTTGTGCCACTTCTTTAAATACAGGCATCAACTTTTGAATCTCACTCTTTCTGCTACCCGGTAAAAATGCGATTTGTTCATGCTCTTTGGTCTTATCGTTTGTAACTTGGATCTCATCTAAAAGAGGATTTCCCACATAGATACAATGTTTATAAAACTGTTTTTCAAAAGGAAAGATAGAAGCTTGTACATCTACATAAGCTTCTATCTTTTTGACTCTTTTTTTATTCCACGCCCATACTTTTGGCAAGATATAATAGACGATTTTTTTAGTGGGGAATCTCTTCTTGATGGCTTTTGCCAAAGGAAGGTTAAACGCTGGTGAATCGATGAGTAGTACTGTATCCACATCTTGTGAGAGAAAAACCATCTCAGAGATAGCTTCTTTTGCTTTAAAGATTTTAGGTAAAACATCCATCAAACCCATCACCGAAAATTCACTTGAACTATAAAGTGGATCTCCAAACTTTGGATCAAATATACCCCTTATCGTTGCATCAGGAAGTTGTGATAAAAGAGGTTGTAGATGTAGATTTGCTGAGGGCTCAAGGGCAGAGATTAAAAGTTTCATGCTATTTAGTAACCAAGAGGATAAGCTAGATCTTTGTCCATACAGGTGCTATTGAGATATTTATCGACAATTGGGATTTTTTTGATGTGGTTATTGAAGTATTTAATACCTCCAAGTAATCCAGCCAGAATGATTATGATAAAGATAAGCTTGCCTACGCCACAAAATAAATCATTTATTGTTTTAAGAAAATTTTTCACTATCTTCTCCCCTTTTTTCAATCAACAAAGCTTCCCCAAAAGGAACTTGCGCTTCTTTTGACAGTACCCAAAGTATATCATAGTTTGGTTCAGTTTTTGGAAATACACCTTGTGCATCGGTGAAGTATAGCATGAGCGTTGGATTGTTAATCTTCTCTTCTATAAAAGTAAAAACTGGGCGAAAATCAGTTCCTCCACCTCCCTTGGTTTGGTATGCTAAAAAATCACCAGGGTAAAATCGTTGGTGGTACTGAATCTTACTATCACACGCGATGAGGTCTATCTCATAGTTTGAAAAACTTTGCATGATTGCTTCAAATTCACCAAAAAACTGAGCAAGCAATGCTTCCTCTATAGAGCCTGAAGTATCAATGGCAACGATGATTTTCAACAACTCACTTTGTAAAGAGGGGAGGGCAAATCCTTGATGGATATAGCGTTTATTAGGAGGGAAAAAGCGATAGTCCTCTTTTGCATGTCTGTGTACATACTGATAGAGGGCATCTCTCCAGTTGATCTTGCTCTGTATGATTTTTGGAAAAAAACGATCCAAATCTTTGGGTAGTTCATCTTGTGCGATAGCTTTTTGTAAAAGTTGTTCAAGAAATTCTATATCTTCACTATCGGCTTGTACTATTTTCTCACTTTTTTGTTCCTC
>JALULO010000223.1 GCA_027056215.1 Campylobacterales bacterium
GTGATAAAAGATTATAGCATTTATGAGATAACTGAAGGGCTTTTTTGAAACTTAATTTAGCTTAATTGTAAGGTTCTGGAAGAATTTGCAAGTGGCTCTTTATATTAAACAATATTAGTTATAGTAGTATTTAAAAAATAATTTTAAGGAATTTTATGGAAAATGATCCAAAAGATTTAGAGATCAAAAAACTCAAAAAAGATATCAGTATCTCTTCAATCAAACAATATGGTTTTATACTACTTTTTGTGGCAGAAATCATCTTTTTAATCGCGATGTTCACAGAGTTTTTTAATATCAAAAATCCTTTTTCACAAAGCTATGCATCAGACAAAGTTGCACTTTTACACATAGATCAAGAAATCACAGGTTCTTATGTAGAACATTTGATTAAATCTATTGAGGAGATCAAAGAAGATTCAAGCTATAAAGCTTTGCTTGTTGATGTCTCATCTCCAGGTGGTTCTCCTTCAGCTTCACAAGAGTTCTCAGAGTATCTAAAAGATCTAAATAAGACAATGCCGGTAACGATGTATGTTGATGATATGGCAGCAAGTGGTGCATATTACATCGCATCAGCGATTAAACCGATCTATGCCAATAAAAATGCCATTGTCGGGTCGATCGGTGTTATCATGCCTCACTACAATGCTGGTGAACTTGCACAAAAATTGGGTGTCAAAGAAGATACCATTACCGCTGGAAAATTTAAACAACCTTTTTCATTACTGAAAGAGATGAGTGCTGAAAATAAAACATATATCGAAGACTCTTTACTTAAACCTGCTTATAAAAACTTTGTAGAAGATGTAGCACACAACAGGAATCTACCCGTCACAAAAATCCAAAAATATGCAGATGGTCGCATTTATATCGCAAATATGCCTAAGATTCAAGGCATCCTTGTTGATAAGATCACCAACCTTTTTAAACTCAAGAAAGAGATGAAAAAAACACTAGGAGATGTAAAATTTGTCGCGATAGGCAAACGCCCTAATCCAAGAAACTTTTTTCATGTACTCTTTCAGGAAAGTTTACAATCTCTTCTGAAAGGGCAATGGACTTTACAATAGGATAATAAAGATAATTGAAATAAGCTTCAATTATCTTTGGTTTCAAGACTCTCCTGAGATTTTTTCTTCTGTTTTGTCTTTTCTTTTGCCAGTATTTTAAGGTATTTTTTTGCTTTAATCTCTTTTTCTTGGTAAACAACATGCGTTGCGATACCACGTTTACACATCTCTTTTGCATCCATCCAAAAATCTTTTCCAATAACCATATCATCAAACTCTTTTTTCGTTAAAAACTTTTGGTCAACAATAAGATTTCTAAAAAAAGTTTGTAATAGTTTATCAACATGTTTTACACGTGCCTTTACTTCTCCACCTTTGCCCATCGCGCCATGAGCATAATTATGAAACATGATATCAGAATAAGGGTAGATAATACGACGGTCAGCCATACAAAATAAAAGTGCTCCCATACTATATCCATGATTATCAAGATAGGCATAGGTACGTTTTGGAAATTTTTCACGCATCAGATTATAAAACTGGATACCTTCATTGACCAATCCACCACCTGAATTGATACGGAGTTCTAAAATATCTTCTTTTCCCGCATGTCTTAGTTCATTAAAAACTGAATGTAATCCACGCTTTAACTCTCTAAATCTTGCGATATAAAGTGTATATTTTTTATATTTGGTACGTAATTGGT
>JALULO010000224.1 GCA_027056215.1 Campylobacterales bacterium
TAGTACATTGGGATGATTTCATTTTCAAGTACATCCATCATGTTTTTGTTATCTAGTTTATCTTGTTCAAAAGTTGGCAAGTTACCGTCACATCCTGGGATTGTAAAGGCATTGTGTCCGTGTTCGGCAAATTCTGGGTGCCATCCATCAGGGATTGAGAAGTGAATCGCTGCATTCATGCTCGCTGTCATACCACTTGTTCCTGATGCTTCTCTATTGATACGTGGTGTATTGATCCATACATCTGCACCTTTTTTTAAGATAGCTGAGAGGTCTAACTCGTAGCCCGTTAAAACAGCAATATTTTTGATATCTTTTGAAAGATAAAGCAGTTCGTTAAAAATACCTACCGCGATACCGTCAGTTGGATAAGGTTTTCCTGCCCAGATGATTTGTACAGGTTGTCTTGTGTTTTCTACCATTTTGATAAATCTTTCAAAATCATATTTTAAAAGTCCCGGTCTTTTATACTCTGCAAATCTTCTTGCCCAGACGATGGTTAATACATTTGGATCAAACATCTTACCTGTTTGGTCTGCTACAACATTAAAAAGCATGCGTTTAAGATGTTTTTTCCTGGCAATGATTTCATAATCTATATCTTCATTTAGGGCACGGGTAAGTACCATATCTTGCCAGTATTTTTTGTTTTGTGCATTGGTAATAGGAATGATTTTTTCATCTTCATCAAGGACATCTTTCCACATATCATTGGCGACGTCTGCATGAATCCTAGAGACAGCATTGGAGATTTTTGAAAGTTTAAGAGCACCAACTGTTAGGCTGAACATATCTCCTCTTGTATCTGTGATTTCTCGGACTGTTTCAAGATCAAGTGATGCAAAAAATCCCATTCTATGTAAAAGTTGGATATTGTGCTCTTCATTTCCGGCAGCTTCTGGTGTATGTGTTGTAAAAACAACACGTTTTTTAACTTCATCTACATTTTGGTATTTTTCATAAAGGTTAAAGGTAAGTGGAACAGCATGTCCTTCATTCATATGATAGATATCTATCTTTTTTCCTAAAGCTTCGAGTGCTTTGACACCACCGATACCAAGGATGATCTCTTGTGCGATTCTTGTCTCATGGTTTCCATCATAGAGTCTGTGGGTAATCGTTTTTGAGATGTAATCATTTGGCTCAATATCTGTTGAGAGTAAAATCATAGGGGCACTTTGGAATGTTTCAGGTTTTAAAAGCATCACTTTAACATAAACAGGTTTGTTGTTGATATCCACGGTTACTGTGATATTTGGATCTTCAAGAAATTGGTATTTCTTTTCGATGTGTGCCGCTTTCATACTTCCATCTGCTTCACGTTGCTGATCATAATAGCCATAAGACCATAACATACCGATACCGATAACATTTTGGCGTAGTTCATAAACACTTCTCATGTGTGAACCAGCAAGAAAACCAAGCCCTCCTGAATAGATCTTGAGTGCTTGATGGATACCAAACTCCATACTAAAATAAGCTGCTTTAGTTTCGTATTGCTCCGCTATCCTGATTGAATAATTGTTCATATATTTCCTTTGTGTTTTTCTAAAAATTGTGCACCCATGAGGTTTGCGTTTTCATAGGTTGAAATAGTTACTTTTGTAGTATCGGCAGATTTTGCCAGTGCATGGTTTAAAAACCCCTTTTGTATGATATCTTTTAGATACGGATTTTTCATAAATACACCACCCCCTAAAATCAAATGATCTGGATCAAAGAGTGTTACAAGCATAGATGTTGCAAAAATAACTCCATGATGGAAGTTTTCCAAAATCTGTTGTGCTGCTTCATTTTGATCATTTTGTAGCGCTTGTAGGGTTGGCTCTGTTCTGAGACCATGATACTCTATCCACTTTTGAATACCACTTCCTGAACAGTAGAGTTCTAAACAATCATACTTCCCACATCCACACTGAAAAGGAGCTTCCTTGTAAGGAATATGACCGATTTCGCCGGCTAGATTGTTTTTGCCACGGATGAGTTTTCCCTTCTCAACAAATGCACTGCCAAGACCCGTTCCCATATAAAGTAGGATGAGACTTTCATCTTTTCCTATATGTGCCATTTCTGCCAATGCTGCAACTTTGAGATCATTGTCGATTTCAAGTGTAACATCGTATTTTGACTCGATATAAGATTTGATGTCGAGTTTATCAATAGCTATGTTCGGTGCTGAGAGAATGATACCGTCATTGACTTGTCCGCCAAAAGCGATTCCCACAAAAGTGATTTTGGGATGTTGTGTAAGTTGTTGCTCTAAAAAATCTACTATCGAAATAGTATCACTAGGAAGTGTTTCTTTTTTGATAATGGCATTGTTATGTATCAATTGATAACGAAAATGCGTACCGCCAAAGTCAATAAGAAGTTTCATAGCAAATTACCTTTACAAAAATTTCTAAAATGTAAAAAAATTATAAGTTTACAAGATTAAATCGACAACTTAAAAAAATATCATAAGAAAATCTGGCTTAAATGCAGGTTTTTTGATCTTGATGTAACAATATGTTAAAATATTACCACACCAACTAAAGGAGTAGTGATGCAAAAATATCTTTTGGCGATTGATGCGGGGACTGGTAGTGGTAGGGCTGTTTTATTTGATTTGGATGGAAATCAAATAGCAGTTGGACAAGAAGAGTGGGTACATATCACCGAAGAAGGTGTACCAGACTCCATGGGATTTGATTATGAAAAAAACTGGCACTTGTTATGTCGGTGTATCCATAAAGCAACCAGTACTATAAATGTTAAGGATATTTTAGCTGTTAGTGCTACGAGTATGCGTGAGGGGATTGTCCTGTATGACAAAGAGGGCAGAGAGATTTGGGCAGTTGCAAATGTTGATGCAAGAGCCAGCCGTGAGGTCAAAGCGTTAAAAGAGAAATTTCCAGGTATCGAAGAAGCATTTTACGCACAAAGTGGACAAACTTTTGCTTTGGGTGCATTGCCAAGGCTTTTGTGGTTGAAAGAGCATCACAGAGATATTTATGAGAAAGTGGACAAGGTTTCCATGATCAGTGACTGGGTTTTGGCAAAGCTTTCAGGTGTGATCGCCTCTGATCCTTCCAATGCGGGAACGGCTGGTATCTTTTCTCTAAAGGAGCGAAACTGGGTGCGAGATATGGCAGAGCAAGTGGATATCAAAGCCGATATCTTCCCTCCTGTTTATGAAAGTGGCACAGTGATAGGAAGTGTTATAGATAAGACATCAGGCTTACATGAAGATACCAAAGTGGTGATGGGTGGTGGTGATGTGCAACTTGGCAGTGCGGGGCTTGGTATCGTAAAAGAAGGCGGTGTTGCTGTGCTTGGTGGAACATTTTGGCAGCAGATTGTGAACATGAGAGATCCCAAAGTACCTTCAGATATGCGTATTCGTGTCAATCCTCATGTGATAAAAGGAGTTTCTCAGGCGGAGGGAATCACCTTTTTTAGTGGCTTGGTAATGCGTTGGTTTCGTGATGCCTTGTGTGCAAAACAAAAAGAGATTGCGGCACAAAGAAGCATCGATACCTACGCTTTATTAGAAGAGATGGCATCCGACGTACCTGTGGGATCATACGGGATATTGCCAATTTTTTCGGATGTCATGAAATATGGTAAGTGGTATCATGCAAGTCCCTCTTTTTTAAATCTTGGTATCGATCCTTCACTTTATAATATCGCATCTATGTTTCGTTCCTTGGAGGAAAATGCAGCGATCGTGAGTGCTGAAAATCTGGACAATATTGCTACTTTTAGTGGAATAGAAGCTCAAGAGATTGTTTTTGCCGGTGGGGCAAGTAAAGGTTTTTTGTGGGGGCAGATACTTGCAGATGTGACAGGAAAACGTGTCAAAGTACCCAAAGTAAAAGAAGCCACAGCCCTTGGTTGTGCGATGGCGGCAGGTGTAGGAGCCGGTATATATGAGAGTTTGGAAAGTGCGGCTGAGAAGTTAGTTGTTTGGGAGAAAGAGTTTATACCAAATCAAGAAGCACACCTAGCCTACAAAGAGGTTCGTAACCGATGGAGGAGGGCATATGCCTCGCAACTCCAACTGGTAGATGAAGGTGTTACATTGAGTATGTGGAAAGCACCTGGATTATAATTTGTTATAAAATCATATAAGTTTTACTTGGGACTTTAGAAGTGCATATATACTATAATAAGAAAAAGGAATATATGTGCGACTGCGTTATAAAACTATTTTTATTTCACTTTTTACACTGTTAATGGTGATAATATTAAGTGCTTTTATCTGGGTTTCAACAAAGGTAGATAAAAATAAACTAGATGAAGCATCGGATAATATTCTCTCTGTTTTTCGTCATCAAATGGATACAGAAGAGGCAAATGCACTTTTTTTGTCTGTAGCACTCTCTGATAATAGTGCCCTTCAAAATGCTTTGATGCAAGAAGATGAGGAGACGGGATATCGTATACTCATAGAGACGCTTAATAAACTCAAAACATATACTTTTGTTAAAGATATCCGAACACAAGTTTTGACCAAAGATTTAGATATATTTGCTAGAAGTTGGGATAACAGTTTTGCAGGGATGCCGTTGGAGGGATTTCGTGTAGATTTACAGCGCATCAGAAAGTTGCGTAAACCTAAAGTTTCTATCGATCCGGGAAGGCTTTTAACTATCAAAGCAACCACACCTTTTAAAAATGGAAATAAACTTATCGGTTATATCGAAGCGATTCAAACATTTGATGCTATCACAAAACGCTTGCGGGATCGGGGAATTGATCTATTGGTATTGATGGATGATCGATTTTTAGATATAGCGACATTGATGCGTGAAAATCCAACACTCGGTGATTATGTTGTTTCCAATAAAAACTATAATGCTTTTATTTTAAAAGTTTTACAAACACATAGTGATAAGATTGCTCAAAAAAGTCATTTTTTTACGAAGGAATATCTTCATGTTGTTGATGTGTTGCGTGATAGTGGAGGCAATAAAATAGGATATTACCTTTTAAGTGTTCTTCGTAAAAATATCGCTATTTATGAAAATAAAGATAAAGATATATCCTTTTTTTTACGTTTGTCAAAAGATGATTTGTATGATGTAGTAAATACCTGGGAAAAGCAAAATGGCTCTTACAAGAGTGCATATGATAAAGCATTTTTAAATATCCTTGATTCTATAAATGAAGAAGACAGAGTTGCCTTTGAGGAGGAAGCAAAAAAGATTTTGAAAAGTTATACTAAAGAAGAGTTGATTAATGTGATTTTGCAACATCACTATCAGCGTGAAAAAAAAGGACAGATTAAATGAACATAGTATTACTTGAAGATGAGTTTGGATTGCGTGAGAGTATTCAAGAATTTCTTGAAGATTTAGGGTATTGTGTAGATGCTTTTGAAAATGGTGATGCTGTGATAGAGGCATTGTTTTGTAAAAGTTACCAGTTAATGCTTTTGGATGTACAAGTACCCGGTATCAATGGTTTTGATTTGCTCTCTATGCTTCGTGAAAGTGGCAATAAAATACCAGCTATCTTTATCACTTCTTTAACAAATATTGAAAATCTGACAAAAGGTTTTGCGCTAGGATGTAGCGATTATATCAAAAAACCTTTTGAACTCAAAGAGTTACAGATACGTGTTGAACATGCTCTTAAAACACAATGCTTTCATACAGAAGTGGACATGATAGAGCTAAGTTCTCGGTATTGTTATGATGTCAAAAAGTTTGTTTTACTTGATGATACAAGGGAGATTGAGCTTAGTAAAACTGAAAAGCGTATCTTGGAGACATTGATCAAACATAGAGGTGCTGTTGTGAGTATCGAACAGTTTCAGGATGAGGTTTGGGGTGAGTATGTAGATCCGGCAAATATTCGTGTTCAAATAAATAAACTACGTAAGAAGATGGATGAAGAGATCATCGCCAATGTGCGTGGATTAGGGTATAAACTTGACGCTGGATAGAAAATATTATGCTATTAAGTATGGATTGTTTTACAGCATCATTGTTGCGATAGTTTTGATAGTGCCATTTTATGTTTATATCACACTGATGATCAATATCAATGATACCAAAAGTGAGATTGAACTTAAAAACAAAGGATATGAAATCATCAAAAAGATGGAAGCATATCAGGGAGATAATGAGAATTTTTTTACATTTCCAAGATACAATCGCTATAAAGCAGGATTATTTGATAGCAATTTTCTCCCTCTTTTTTCACTTATAGATCAGATGCCACCATCCTTTGAAAAAGGATATCATGAATATAAACATAAGCGTTATTATACGGTTATATTTCCCCATCATCGTTTTTTTGGAGCGCGGTATTTGATTGTTGAGAGTGATATCAACCATTATGAGATTTATAAAATGGCACTTTTAATAGGTTTATCGATTGTGCTTTTGTTATTTGTTATCTCCTATTATATCTTTAAAAATTTTGCTTTACCGTTTGAAAAGATAAATCAGAGACTTGATAGTTTCATCAAAGATTCTATGCATGAAATCAATACTCCTTTAAGTATCATCAATGTCAATGTTGATATGTTTTCTCGAAAACATGGCACAAATAAATACCTTACACGTATCAAAGCCGCATCAAAGACACTGGCTACTATCTATAATGACATGGATTATTTGATTAAACAGGATCGTTTTGGATTTGAAAAAGAGTCGATTGATATGAGCCTTTTTATCAAAGAGAGGGTAGCCTATTTCCAAGATATTGCCACGTTACGGCAAATAAATATCAATGCTGATATTGAAAAAGATATAACACTCTATTTTAATACAACAAAATTACAGCGTATTGTTGATAATACTATTTCTAATGCTATCAAATACAGTCATGAAAAAAGCACTATCAATCTATTTTTATATTTAAAAGAGGGTGAGATTGTATTTAGCGTGCAAGATTTTGGTGTAGGAATTGAAAAACCTGAAAAGATATTTGAAAGGTATTATCGTGAAGATCTCAATAAAGGTGGCTTTGGGATAGGCTTAAATATCGTTAAAAAGATTATAGATGAACATGATATTGTTTTGAACATCGCTTCTATATATGGTAAAGGGAGTACTTTTACGTATCATATAAAATATAGTTGATCAATTACCTCTAAATACGAAAAAAAAAAAAAAAAGACAAATAA
>JALULO010000225.1 GCA_027056215.1 Campylobacterales bacterium
TTGAACGTATCGAAGAGCTTGTGATCTTAAAAAAAGAATCTCATGATATAAACAATATCCGACAAATCGATAAAATACTCAAATACAAAGGCTACATCCTCTCCAAATCCCAAAAAGATGAAATCCTGAAAAACCAAGATGTTGTCATCGCGAACACATATGTCGTTATACTAAATGAAGACAAAATCTACATCGCCCCCTACGTCACACAAACGATGGATAAAAAGAGTAAAGAATTATACAGAAAGGCACACATACCAGCAAAAATACGCCCTTATCTTTGTCAGATAGGATATATTCCAAAAAATATTTTGTAAGTTACACTGGAAGTATCAAACACTAAGTTTAATAACATCTTAATTATATAATATAAAATTAAGAGTTAAATTGTATAATCATCTATATAGCATTTCAAATTTTATAAAGGATTTTCATGATTAAAAAATTAGTTTCTATCTCTCTTTTGGCATCTTTAGCTCTTCTTAGCACAGGTTGTGGTAGTGGAAATGGTGATAACAATAGTACAAGTTCTTCTTCATCTTCAAGTTCCAGCTCAAGTTCAGGGGGAACAACAGTGGTAGATACAACACCACCGGTTATTACCAATCAAACTACTTATAGTGTAGAAGCTGATACAAATAAAACCATTCATCTTACTGCGAATGAAGATGCAAATTTCAGCATGGTCGATACACTGCAATTTACGCTTGCAAATGCAGATTTGACATTTTCTGCACCGGAATTCAATACATCCACAAACGCTGTGAATGAATACAATACAACAGTCACGGCAACAGATACGTCAGACAATGACTCCAATAAAACATTTGTTTTCAGTGTGACGAAAAAAAGTGCAACTGCCACTGTAACAGTAGTACCGACAGGTGATAAAAATATCACAGATAACGGTAACGGAACATATTCATATAATGGATTGACATGGCATGTGTCCGGTGTGAAGACGGGTCAGGATGTAACTTCTTCTGAAAATATGTGTAGTGGCTCCAAACGTTTACCATATGCGAATGAAATACTTGATTTACTCGACTATGATCGTGCAAGTACGGCAACACACGGTACGTTGTTGGATAATGATTTTAATAATACAGCAATTTATGCTCTTTCAGAATTTTGGGCAAAACCGCAAAATGGAAAAAATCTTTTTGTCAATGTAAGACATGGTGGTGTAAGTTATGAAAACAATGATACTGCCGTTCATGCAGTTATATGTGTCGAAGGAAACGAACCTGTTTCACATACGTTGAATGATGAGGGTAATGATGTTGTCTTGGATAAAACGACGCAACTTGAGTGGAAAAAGATGTATACATCAGATCGTAAATTAATGGATAATAGTTTATTGACATCATTCTGTCAAGATCCGTGGAGACTTCCGAACATTAATGAATTGCGTACTTTGATCGATCCTGTAACAGGAAAAGTTGATGGACAATTAATGCCTGAGTTCGATAATAGAAATGATAATATATGGTCAGCGACAAAGTTTGTTGATACAGCCAGCCCAACTAAAAGAAATTTTATTATCAAAGCGACTTCTGTACCGTTTATTGTGAATGTAGATGAAGTGAGTAGTTCTAACAAAAATTATACCACTTGTGTTAAAGTAAAATAATTATCTTCTCATGACGAAGTTCAGTTTTACTGAACTTTTGTCATGATATTATGCTCTATATGAATCGTAAATCATCCTATATCTCTTATGCCGGCTATATCGGTGCATTTTTTTTGAGCATCGGTGCTTTTTGGTTTGCCAGTTATCATTCTTCCGGGCAGGTGCGTTCTACAGATTATCCGATGTTATATGCGCTTGTTGGTTTCGCATTTATGATGATGACAGTCTGGGAATTGATTTTGCGTTACAGATTTTTAACCAAAGAGGGTATCGCATTTTTCTCTCCGGCTTCTGATTCAAATATAAAGATTTTAAAATCCACACTCTATCGTTTTAGTGTCCTTTTTATTCCATTTTTGATTGCATGGTTACTGGTACAAAACCATTACTACTTCACACAGAGTAACTTCTTCAAACCGACGAGAGTCTTTTTCGATTATCTGCTCTATATTTTTCTTTTAGCGGGAATCCCCTATATCTTCATCACACGAAAATATTTGCATCATACACGTTTTGAGTTTAATGATTATGGCATTCTCTCTATGATTGCGGTCCGAGCACTTTTTAGAAAATTTATAAAAAAGCACGATACCAAGCTTTATCAAAACAGAAGAATCAAAAAAATATTGCGCTTATATCTTGTCAATTTCTTCTTTTTGACGTTAATGGCACGTTTTTTTGTCAGTGAATTTCAGGGGTTTTCTCAGGCTTATCATACGATTTGGGGAAATAGTTTCGGTACATTATCATGGTATTTACAGTATAAAACCTTTTTTCTACTTTTTTTTCATCTTTTATTTATTATCGATGTCGGTATTGCCACTATCGGGTATAGTTTTGCAAGTCGATGGCTCGATAACAGAACGCGCAGTGTTGACTGGACCTGGAGTGGCTGGATTGTTGCATTGCTCTGTTATCCTCCGTTAAATACGGCATTTACGTCGCAATTTATCAGTTATCAGGGATTGCCTACCCATCAGCTGATTACCAATGAATACGCTCTGGCTGTGGTTCTAGCAATAGTTTTATCATTATATGTGCTATATGTCTGGGCAACCATAGCGTTAGGGTTTAAATTTAGCAATCTTACCCATCGGGGTATTGTTTCAAGCGGACCTTATCGATTTGTCCGCCATCCGGCATATGCCGCCAAAAACATGGCTTGGTGGGTGGACAATACGTTTGTTTTAACAAATATCTGGGCGACTGTTGGTATGATACTTTGGAATGTAATTTATATTTTAAGGGCATTGACCGAAGAGCGTCATCTCAGTCATTTTGGGGACTATCAACACTACATCGAAAAAGTCAAATATAAGTTTGTTCCTAAAATTATTTAAAATTATTTAAATTTTTTATTTACTTGACAAAATAGTTTGCAACAATGTATAATAGTCTGAATTGTCTGTCTATTTTGTTATATTGCCTTCTGTGCGGTTAAGATTTCCTGCCGTTTGTCGATATAGCATATATAGATATTCAAATTTATAATAAAGGATAGTATGTGAAAAATGCATTGTATATTTCATTGGTAGCAACAGCTATAGTTTTCTCAGGATGTGGTGGAGGAGGCGGTAGCTCTTCATCGAGTTCATCTTCATCAAGTTCATCTTCATCAAGTTCAAGTTCATCAAGTTCAAGTTCATCAAGTTCAAGTTCATCAAGTTCAAGTTCAAGTTCATCAAGTTCAGGATCAAGTGGAACTGCGCAATGTGATCCAGCTGTACCGGTGACAACAAAAATTCCGACGGTTAAAACAGGACAGGCTGACGGTAGTCTTGGTGCAAGTAGATCATTTTCTGTTTCAGGTACTGAGATTAAAGATCCTTTAACTTTACAGTGGGCATATAAAGGAGCAGGCGCAACTAACCCACAAAGTACAAAAACATTAGCAGAAGCAAAAACATTTTGTACAACTGCAGGCATGCGTTTACCTTCAAGAAATGAAGCATTGAATCTGGTTGATTATGGCACCTTTGCCATTCAGAGTGATTTCGATAACTATCCTTCTTCTATCTGGAGTGCTGATGGGTATGAAGTTGTTTTTGCAAGCGGTGGAACAATCAAAAGAACTCCAGATACTAACCTTTCAGTTCGATGTGTGAAAGGTAAGGCAACAGAAGTGACACATAATGTCGAAGATAAAGGTGAGTATGTAGTAGATCATACAACCGGTCTTGAGTGGTCTAAATTTAAAACAGCAAAAACAGCTACTTATTCATTGAATAGATTGCCTATTAACGAATCAAATAATTCAAAGCCATCCGCAGCTGATTTTTGTGCCTCTTTAAATATTGGTGGTAATACAGACTGGAAATTGCCGTCTATCAATGATCTTCGATCTATTGCCTGTTTGAAAGGAAATAAACTGATGGTGCCTTCTGTTCTTGACCCTCAGGAAAACATAACTTATATTTGGTCTGCAACCGAGGATACATCACGTACTAAGAATTATATATTGAAAATGGACGAAGGTGCACGTATTAGTGTCGAACCTAAAACCGGAAAATATTTTGTCACTTGTGTACGCAAAAGTAATTAAATCTTCGATTTTACAATAATCCTGGAGGGCTCAAAAAGCTCTCCTGCCTTTTTGACAAAAGGGTCTTCTAAAATATTCTCCCCATCTATCTCTTTGTTTTCACTTTTTCCTACTGTCTAAGCGGCGATGCAGCTGTCTGCGGGATTTTCATTTTCCACTTCTTTGGGTATTCCCTTCAGCTGTTTGGATTCCTTCACTTTTGTGATCTCTCTGTCGCGGAGAGTGTATCGTTTTCATGAGATATAAAGGAGATACTCTTTTTAAAACACTCTCCAAGTTCATAGTTTCTGTCGTAGAGTTTGGCTATAAGTGCTTTGAAATTTGTTTCCGCGTAGTATAGCTGTTTTGGTGTTTGAGGAGGCGATGCCATTAAGTTAAGCCAAAAAAACCACTGAATTTTCAGTAGTTTTTAGAAAGATGATAAACTCTGTCGGGTTTAAAGTCAAACATAAAATAAAACAGAATGATTTTACAAGAAAGGTTAAATTAACACTTGCAATTATGATTGCGACTTTGAGAAGTGTATGCCACATATATCTTCAATATGATCTGCAACTTGTGTTGAGCTATTGCCTAAACTAAAGAACGTCTTATACTACTCAACCAGATAAAGATTTGCCAATCTCAGTTTTTGATCGATCAATTCTTTAAATTGTTGTAAGTGGACACTTGGCTGAAAATTGTTCTCTAGTAAAATCTTTTTTGCCAGAGGATATTTTTGCATCTCTACCGCTGCATTTAAGGCTTGCAGATGCACATATGTCGGTATATATTCACGTTTATCATTTAACGCTTTATAAAGATTGATAAAACGATCATAGGCTTTATTTTGATAATAATCATTTAAGATAGAGATGGCTTTATCTTTTGTTTGTGTCGTTTGCTGGGCTATTTTTGTATCTTTTGGTATAGCAGCTCCATTTTGTTTCAAGAAACTAAGCATTTCCAAATCATCAGGATTAATACGTAGAACTTCCTTAGCTATTTTAAGTGCGTGTTTTTTATCATTGATGGAGATAAAATAGTTCACTAAAAATTTTCGGTCTATGATATTTGTAGGATCTTTTTGTACGTATTTAAGCATATATTCAAGATCATGTTTAACATCGCTTTGTACTGTTTTTGTTTGTGTGAGTTTATAATCTTTATCTATCTTTTGTAACAACCTGATAGCCGGTTTAAACCTTTGCACACGTACAATCTCTTTTAAAATCTTTTTCGCTTTGTTCTTCTCCCCTTGCCAGTAGTAAAAAACAGCCAGCAAATTTTTTCCGCGAATGTTTTTGGGATATACTTTTAAAAACGATTTAACATACGTTATAGCTTTTTGTTCCTGTCCATGATCATAAAGCGTATAAGCACTCTTTTTCATCTTAAAATACGCATCATTACCATTCAAAGCAAAAGAAAACTGTATCATTAAAAGTAGTAATAACAAATATCTCATATAATAAACCTTACTAGCGTAGTAACAACTAATATCGGCTATATCTATTTTTATTGTAATTTTTTGTATAAAAACATGATATAATAATAAAAACTTATTTATGGAGTAACTATGAACGTTGCAAATAATATTACCCAATTGATAGGGAATACCCCGTTAATCAGATTAAATCAAGCCTCTCAAAATACAAGTGCCACTATCCTTGGAAAATGTGAATTTCTAAATCCAACCAGTTCCGTTAAAGATCGTATCGGTTTTAGCATGATCAATGATGCACTTTCAAAAGAACAGATAGACGAAAACACAACTATCATCGAACCTACCAGTGGAAATACAGGAATCGCTCTTGCTAGCATATGTGCTTCTATGGGTATACGCCTGATTCTAACTATGCCCGAATCTATGAGTATTGAAAGGCGTAAAATCCTCTCTGCTCTTGGTGCTATGTTAGAGCTAACACCTAAAGAAGAAGGGATGAATGGCTCAATCCAAAAAGCACAACAGTTACACGAAGAGATTGAAAACTCTCTCATCTTAGGACAATTCTCCAATCCCGCAAATCCTCAGATCCATAGAACAACAACAGCTATCGAAATCTACAACGATACAGAAGGCAAAGTCGATATCTTTGTAGCAGCAGTTGGAACAGGCGGTACATTAACGGGAACAGGTGAAGAGTTAAAAAAACTCATCCCAAATCTTCAAGTCGTTGCTGTAGAACCCAAAGACTCTGCCATCCTAAGCGGTCATAAACCAGGTCCACATAAGATACAGGGAATCGGTGCGGGATTTGTTCCAAAAAATCTTAACCAAGCTATCTATGATCGTATCATCACCGTATCTAATGAAGACGCGATTCAAACAGCCAAACAGCTTGCACGTACAGAAGGATTACTTGTAGGCATCTCATCCGGAGCAAATGTCTTTGCCTCAACACAGATTGCCAAAGAAAATCCAGGAAAAAGAATCGTCACTATTTTATGCGATACAGGAGAAAGATATCTAAGTACAGAATTATTTGATTAAACATTTTTTTAATCAAATAATTTAATTCCCACACAATTTTACTCATGTTATACTCAGACTAATCTCAATCAACTAAGGAGTTTTCATGAGTAAATTAGACGATAAAATAGCGGCTTATCAAGAAGAGGCTAAAAAACTTGGATTGGACATCCCTACTGATTTTCTTGCAAAAGTAACCAAAGGCTTGGGTCCTTCGATTTATAAAAAAGATGCTGAGTCAGTGTCTTGCACACAGGCAAGTGAATTGGAGACGATAAAAAATAACTTTTTGCGTAAAAAACTTGCTTTGACAGAGGATGATTCAACACTTGATAGTGCTATCAAAGAAGTATGTGAAAAGATGGGATCATCCAATAGAAACAAAAAAAGAGCACATTTTTACGCCCTTTTAGCACAAAAGTTTAACAAACAAAGCGTCTACGCTTAAACCTATAAAGCCC
>JALULO010000226.1 GCA_027056215.1 Campylobacterales bacterium
GTAGCTGTTACAGGTGTGAGTGGAAGCGGCAAAAGTTCTTTGATCTTACAAACACTTTTACCCGTTGCAAAAGAGTTGTTAAACCGAAGTAAAAAAGTGAAAAAAGTAGAAGGTGTAGAGTGCCTTGGACTCGAACAGTTAGACAAAGTGATCTACCTTGATCAAAGCCCCATCGGTAGAACTCCTAGAAGTAACCCTGCTACCTATACTGGTGTGATGGATGAGATCAGAACACTTTTTGCAAAGACCAAAGAAGCTGAGATTAGAGGTTATAAGATAGGACGCTTTAGTTTCAACGTTAAAGGCGGACGCTGTGAGAAGTGTCAAGGTGAGGGTGAGATCAAGATAGAGATGCACTTTTTACCCGATGTACAAGTCAAGTGTGATGCTTGTTTAGGACAACGCTACAATGCCCAAACACTCGAAGTACTCTACAAAGGGAAAAATATCTCAGAAGTGCTGAACATGAGTGTGGACGAAGCGATGGAGTTTTTCAAAGCAGTGCCAAAAATCAACCAAAAACTAAAAACCCTTCAAGATGTAGGTCTAGGATACATCACCCTCGGACAAAACGCCACAACACTCAGTGGCGGTGAAGCACAGAGAATCAAACTCTCCAAAGAGTTGAGTAAAAACGATACGGGAAATACCCTCTATATCCTCGATGAACCAACAACTGGACTGCACTTTGCCGATGTCGATAGATTGGTGAAAGTCCTACAGCATCTCACGGATCTTGGTAATTCTGTACTGGTGATAGAGCACAACCTCGATGTCATCAAAAATGCCGACTATGTCGTAGATATGGGACCAGAAGGCGGAAGCAAAGGTGGACTCATCGTTGATATCGGAACACCGATGGAAGTGGCACAAAATGCAGATAAAAGTGGTTCATACACGGGTAAATATCTTAAAAAAGAGTTAGGATTGGAGTAAAGATGTCAGAGTTTGATAGAGAAAAATGGAATAAAAAATTTGAAACCATGCCCGATCTCTTAGCCCCACGAG
Organism: Campylobacterales bacterium; assembly: GCA_027056215.1. Taxonomy (GTDB): domain Bacteria; phylum Campylobacterota; class Campylobacteria; order Campylobacterales; family QNZT01; genus QNZT01. The sequence continues at coordinate 1,009 of JALULO010000226.1, forward strand.
AGCCAAGCTCTCTTGTTAAAAAGTTTTACACAAAAGCACCCGGTAAAAAAGCACTTGACCTCGCATGTGGAGGAGGACGACATACATTTTTTTTAAGTCAAAAAGGATTTAGCGTAGACAGTGTGGATATATCCAAAGTAGCCCTTTATAAACTAAAACCAAAAGTTGATGAAAGCTTAGTCAATCTCATAGAACATGATTTAGACAGTTATGCGATAACAAAAGCGTATGATTTTATCGTCAAGACAAATTATCTCGATAGAGCACTGATAGACCGCGCAAAGCAAAAACTATCTCTCAACGGGATACTGGTCATCGAAACTTACATGAAAGATCCCAAAAATGAGAAAAAAGATAGCAACCCTGACTTTTTACTCGAAAAAGAGGAGTTAAAAACCTTTTTTGACGATCATTTTGAGATACTACAATATACAGAGTTTTGGAATGAAAGCTATGAAAAGTATCGTATGATGAAGCAGGGCATAGCGGTAAAACGGCTGAAAGTGTAGTAGAAAGATTTATCATGATTGGCTTGCTATCTTTCTTTCATAAAAATACTTAAATTCTGACTTAAAACATTTTAATAGTATAATAAACACCAAAATTTAAATCTGAAGTGCAATTTTCGAGTTGCAAAACTGATAAAAAAACTAAGTAAATCTGTAGATGGTTTACAGACATACCTAACTGGATTATTTATTTCTAAAACAAAAGAGTGTAAAAACTCCAGAAGAGATAAATAATGCCATAAAAGGTAATTGGATAAATCTATGATTAATTAAAAATAAAAATATTTTATAATCATTCTAAGCAAATATTCAGTAGAAAATTTGCATAAAATTAAATCTTTTGATAAAATAGACGATACTAGTCATGTTAAAAATTATTTTAAGGAGTGTTTATGAAATCATTGTTAAAAAGTATGGTACTTTCTGGTATCGCAGTTGCCTTTATAGCTTCATCCGTAGAAGCAAAATGGGTTATGGTAGACAATCAAGATGGTGCACAGCTTATGGATTGTTGTAAAGGCAAAAAAAGAGTTATTGTTCGTAAGGTAGTTAAGAAACATCTTACACCTTGTGATGCAATTCCAGTTGCTAAAACAATACCTTTACAAAAAGGCGAGAGATTGCAACCTGCAAATATCAAAAGATGTGTAAGTTGTGATCAAAAATATGGCAGAATTGACTAAATACTAGCTAAATATACAAAGGCAAGAAAAAGAAACTTTCTTTTATTTGCCTTTTTCTACAGAAAGTGGATTGGTTAAAAATATTCTTTTTAAATGATCCCTCAAACTTCCAAGCATTTCATGTATAGCAATATTGGTTAACTGTAATCCTGATATAGAAGGAAAGTAAAAACAGTAACAAAAATCACTTCGTGTCCTAAAATCTGTTGCAGCAGGGATGATGTCAAATTTAAAATCTTCAAAAATACCACTTGCGCGTTTCATATGAAAAGCTGAGGTAACAAGGTAGATCTTTGGATGAGATATGCCATTTTGGGCAAAAAGATCATAAGCTCTCATCGCGTTTTGTATGGTATTGATTGAGTTCAATGTATAGGTGATTGAAAATTTATTGACAATTCTTTCATTTGAAATATTGCTAAGATTTAGATCTAGTGTTGCATTTAACTCTTTGATACATTCACGTGTAGCAACCAGCTCATAATCTGCACCAGCAAAGATAAGCGGAAGATTATGTTTTTTTGCAATCATCGTGGCATAGATAAGACGTTTAAAAGCACCAGCTTCAAGGGGTAGATTTGCGCTACCTTTATAATGTCCTCCTCCTAAAACGATTACACCATCTACTTTTGCCTCTTTTAAGGGTACATTGTAGGGCTTTTCGATTTTAGAGACGAGAATATTGCCAATCCAATATGTAGATAAGAGATAAAATAAAATAGTAACAGTACCGAAAATGATACGATAACGTTTTAGCACAATTGTTGCGATGAGACCAAAAACGATAAATATACCTGGTACATTGGTTAATGACTCAATCCCATGCTGTATATAATAAACCCAACCGATACGACACCTCCCAAAAATTAACTTAACTATGATAAAGTTATATGTCTAAATATAGCGAATTTTAACCAAAATAGTTAAAAAAAATATTTTTTTGACGATATTATCTTTATAACAGGAGAATATTGTATGAAAGCTAAAGTTTATAATTTTGATATCAAAGGTGATGACAGAGGTTCCTTGATTGCACTTGAAGAAAATCGTAACATCCCTTTTACCATAAAAAGAGTTTTTTATATTTACAACACATTACCTGGTGTTAACAGAGGTGAACATGCACATTTTTTGACACAACAGTTGCTCATCTGTATCAAAGGTTCATGTATGATTACTTTGGATGATGGTAAAGATAAACAGACAATTAAGCTTGATTCTCCGAATAAAGCACTCTTGCAAAAGCAGATGATTTGGGGCAAGATGTATGATTTTAGCGATGATTGTGTTTTGATGGTTCTTTCTGATCGATACTATGAAGAGAGTGATTATATCAGATCCTATGATACGTTTATAAAATATGTTAATTATGGAGATATGATATGAAAATTAGATACTATACACAAAGTGATCAAAAAGAGTGGGATAGCTTTGTCAAAGAAGCAAAAAATAGCCATTTTTTCTTTTTTAGAAACTTCATGGAGTATCATAGTGCTAGATTTAAAGATGCTTCTTTATTAATCTATGATGCAAAAGATAAGCTTATAGCTTTATTACCAGCTAATAGAGTAAAAAATAAGTTGTATACCCATCAAGGTTTAACTTTTGGTGGTTTGATTGTCTCTCCTAAGATGAAAAGTGTCATCATGTTAGAGATTTTTGAGGCATTGAAACTCTTTTTACAACAAGAAGGTATCACTGAAGTGATCTATAAAGCGATACCTTATATCTACCATACAAAAGCTGCTGAAGAAGATCGGTATGCGTTATTTGTACAAGATGCCAAACGCATCAAAACAGAGTTAAGCGCAACCATTTATCTGGATAAACCATTGAAATATTCAAACGGTAGAAAATGGCGTTTAAAGAAAGTAAAACAAGCAGGTTTACGCATAGAACTCAGTGATGATTTTACACTCTTTTGGAAGTTGTTAAACCAGATACTTGAAAAATATCACGGTGCAAAGCCAGTTCATAGCTTTGATGAAATCACAAAGCTACATCAGCATTTTCCAAAACATATCAAACTCTATCATGTTTTTTTAGATGAAAAACTTTTATGTGGTGGAGTCGTATTTGAAAATGAAGACATCGCACATCTGCAATATGTTGCAAACAGTGATGAAGGACGCAAAATTGGAGCACTTGATTTGTTGATAGATTATTTGATCAAAGATGTTTATAGTGCAAAAAAATATTTTGATTTTGGTACTTCAAATGAAGATGACGGTCGTGTGTTAAACCATGGTCTTATCGATCAAAAAGAGCGTTTTGGTGCGAGTGGTGTTGTACATGATACCTATCTATGGAAACTTACATGATCCCCTTTTTAGACTTAAAATCGATTAATCTACAACATAAAGAAGCATTAAAGCAAGCTTTTGAACGGGTTTTGGAAAGTGGATGGTATATCGGTGGAAAAGAAGTTGATAGCTTTGAAAAAGCTTTTGGTGATTACTGTGGTGTAGCATATTGTACAGGTGTTGCCAATGGTCTTGAGGCATTAACACTGATTTTTCGTGCCTATAAAGAGCTGGGTGTGATGCAGGAGGAGGATGAAGTGATCGTTCCTGCAAATACCTACATCGCTTCAATCCTTGCCATCAGCGAAAATAATCTTGTACCCGTTTTAGTTGAACCAGATATCCAAACATACAACATCGATCCCGCAAAAATAGAAGAAAAAATAACATCCAAAACAAAAGCGATCATGGCAGTACATCTGTATGGACAGTGTGCAGATATGGAAGCGATACATATGATCGCACAAAAGTTCAATCTAAAAGTCATCGAAGATGGAGCACAAGCACATGGTGCCCTTTTTAAAGGAAAGAGAGTAGGGTCATTAGGTGATGTGGCAGGTTTTAGTTTTTATCCTGGAAAAAATCTTGGTGCATTAGGTGACGGTGGTGCTGTGACAACTGATGATGCACAACTTTTTGAGGTTATCTCTACCTTAAAAAACTATGGAAGTGCACAAAAATATTACAATCGTTACAAAGGTATGAATAGCCGTTTAGACACACTTCAAGCTGCTTTACTTAGTGTCAAACTTCCTTTTTTAGATGCACAAAATCAAAGACGGCGTGAAATCGCAGTATATTATCAAAAGCATATCAAAAATGAAAAAGTTCTTTTACCCACCGTTGTGTATGAACCACTCTCTCATGTATGGCATGTATATGTTGTCAGAGTAAAAGATCGTGAAGATTTCATCGATTATATGAAAAATCTAGAAATCGGTGTCATGGTACACTATCCACTAGCCCCTCATCAGCAAGAAGCATATAGTGAATTTTCTGCTCTTTCATTGCCTATAACAGAAAAGATTCATCGTGAAGTTGTCAGTTTACCTATCAGTCCGGTGATGACAGATGAGCAAGTACAAAAAGTTGTATCTTGCGTTAATCTCTACGGTTGACGCAAGATTAAGTAACCTTCCATCACCATAAAGTCCAAATTTGTATCTTTAAAATCTTTTAAAGCGTGTTGTGGTGTGAGTACCATAGTGCGTCCGTGTTTGTTAAATGAAGTGTTGATGATGACACCAAAACCGGTAAGCTCTTTGACTTTTTTGATCAGTCTGTAGTAGTTTGGATTGTCTTCTTGTGAGACAAATTGTACACGTGCGGTGTGGTCTACATGAACAGCACCTGGTATTTTCTTGGCAAACTTCTCTTTGAGTTTAAAAGCGATTGTCATGTGCTTGTTATCGTAGGATTTTTCAAAGAGCCTTTCTCTCTCCTGTGCTAACATGGAGGGGCAAAAAGGTTGAAAAAGGGGGCGGTTTTTGATATCTTTATTGATGATTTTTTGGATATCTTTATTGCGTACATCTGCTATGATACTTCGATTTCCAAGTGCTCGTGGACCAAATTCGCAACGTCCATGAAAAAGTGCTCCGATCTTTCCATCACAGATCATTTCTGCCGCTTTGTCGTAAGCTTCTTCCCCTAAATACTCGTAGCTATAATCACTTTTATCTAATACATCTTGAATCTCTTCAAGACCATAGGAAGAGCCAAAATAAGGCATCTTTGAAAAAGGTGTGATTTCTTTTTTCTGATCAAGTGCACACATGATTGCTGCACCTTGTGAGATACCATCATCACCCATAGCGGGCATGATATATAGGTTTTCAAAAAGATTTTCAAAGATTTCCATGTTCATGATAACATTGGCTGTAACACCTCCGGCAATCGCTAAGTTTTCATAGGGGTATTGTTTTTTTACAGCATGAAGGTATTGTACGGTGATATCTTGTGTATATTGTTGGATAGCTGCAGAGATATCTTCACGTGAGAGTGTTTTAAAGATCGTATCAAGTGAAGGTTGTGCAAAGAGTGTATTGAGTTTGGTTGCATCAAGCAAGATAGAGAGGTTTGTCTCATCTATCTTAGTTGCATCGATGAGTTGGTGGTAAAGGGTATTGTCATGATTACCAAAAGCTGCAAGTGCTTCTACTTTTCCTTCATCTGCATTGGGTGTAAATCCTAGCAGGTGGGTGATGATTGAGTAAATATTACCAATAGAAGTGTAACCACGATCGGCAAATTCGTACTGTTGTAGATTTTCTACATAGACATTTTTGCTATTGCCAACTTCTATGAGTGGTTTATTTTTGTTTGAGGCTAAATATACTTTTGAGAAGTATTTATCACCATAGCCATCAAATGTAAAAACAAGGCTTTTTTCAAAATCGCTAGAGAAGTAGGTGGCGTAAGCATGTGTTAAGTGATGTTCATAGAATGAGATATCGATAGTGGCATTTGGAAAGATACGCTGAAGGTGTTGCCCTACCATCTCTTTTAAGGATATTTGTTTACCTTTGAGTGTGAGATAGAGATACTTTAAGCCATTTTTATGTGTAAGAAAATGT
>JALULO010000227.1 GCA_027056215.1 Campylobacterales bacterium
AAATGTAACTGTATATTAAAAATTAAGGAGATTTTGAAATGAAACATATGTTTATATTATCCGCATTAGTATCATTTGTATTAGTAGGGTGTGACAGTAATTGCTGTAGTAATCCAGATGAAGTTATAAGTGGAAAAGGTAACGCCGTTAACTTGATCGCACCAACTGCAAACTTAGCAATACCTACAGCAGATTTAAGTAGAGAAAGTGGTAGCAACCTCACATTAAATGGCTCAGATTTTAGTTCAGATAGGGATGGAACAGTTGCAAGTTACTTGTGGACATTTCAAAATCCTGCAGGAGAAACTTCAACTTTTACACAAGAAAGACCATCATTTAACTTTCCAACAGCAGGAACCTATGAGATTTGTTTAACTGTTACAGACAACGACGATCAACAAAGCAATAAAAGTTGTAAACAAATTACCATTTCTGACGCAATCGTAGCACCTCAGTACATCATCCCTGAACCTGTTGTTACGATTCTTGATGCCAATGGAAATAAAGTAAATCCCCCTGTTGTTTTTCAGGTAAAAAACAAATACACTTTTGATGCAACTAAGAGTTACGATCCTGATAATTTAGATCAAAAAAATATTATCGCTTATCATTGGGCTTTGACAGAATATAGAAAAGATAGTCAAGGTGTTTTATTCAAAAAAACACACTATTGTAATGTACCAGGTCACGCTGATCACAGTGCTTGTCCTACAAATGGTGATTATTCAAAGTTACAATATACCATCCATGGTTCTGAGATTTATAGAATTATAAAACTGACTGTTGAAGACAGTGATGTAGTAAATGGTACAAATCAGACAAATACTAAAACATTTGAATATAAAACTAATTTATATAATAATGAAGATTTAAATGCAATTACAAGAGATTTAACACCTCCAAACTAATCAATAACCTTCGGCATACCGAAGGTTATTTTACTTTTGATTTTAGATACGATTTCCCCATAAAATACAACACAAAACACCACAACACGATACTACTGAAAATGGCTAAAATACCACCCTCTTCACTCATGTGTACCAATGATTTTGGATCGATGTTTTGTGTCGTAAAGAGATAGTCCAACCCTAATCCGAAAAGTACACTACCTATGATGATACTCCCTAGATAGATATATAACGAGCGATTTCCCATCATCTTTTTGACCACACCTATGGTCACGGTATTGGTAGCAGGACCGGCACTTAAAAATACAAAAGCAGCTCCGGCACTCACACCAGATAACATCAATCCAGCAGCGATAGGTAGTGACGCTGTGGCACAAACATACATCGGTACAGCGATAGCAATCACTATGAGATAGGAAAGCCAACCATATGTAACCAATATCTCACTAAGATTTTGAGGGATACTCACTGTGATCAAAGCACCGATGATCAAACCCCAAAAAAGTGGTTTGGCGATATCTCCCAAGAGCGTGATAAACGCATATCGAAGGGCTTTTTTCAGTGAAAAACGTTTTGATGGTGTAGCACTCTCGCAACAACTACTGCCAGAACAACAACTCCCATCCTCTTCTTTTTTTGCAACCGAGACAAAAGATGTCGGTTTGCTCATGGAAAAGGCAGGTTTTGGAGTTTGGATCTCTTTGTCAAAGATATTGGTCAAGATGCCGGAGATCATAGCAACGATTATCGATGTTACAA
>JALULO010000228.1 GCA_027056215.1 Campylobacterales bacterium
GGTACAAAAAAACCTACTATTTCTATCACGGACATGCTCTCTTTAAACAGTGCATTTGATGCGTTAAAATGATTAAAATAGCACTTGCGCAAATCAGCCCAAAGCTTAGTCGAGAGAACTTTGAAGTGCATGAGAGTATTATCAAAGAGGTTAAGGATATGGCTGATGTTGTGGTTTTTCCTGAACTGTCATTAAATGGCTATATGTTGATGGATTCTGTCTACGAAGATGCTTTTTTACTTGGTGAACTTGGATTATTTGAAGAATTGAGTCAGGATATCGATATTGTTTTGGGTGCAGCGACAAGAGAAGAACATAAAATCTATAATAGTGGGTTATATTTCAGTCGTGGACAATTGCTAAATGTACACCATAAAAATAATTTACCAAACTATGGTATGTTTCAAGAAGCAAGATTCTTTTTCAAAGGTGAGGGCTTAAAAAACTTTATGACACCTTTTGGTAAAACGATGGTAGCTGTGTGTGAAGATATGTGGAGTACTAAAGTTATCGATGAGATAGCCAAACAAAAACCCTCTTTTTTATATGTCATAGCAAATTCACCTGCACGTGGATTTAGAGATGCAGATTTAGAAATAGAGACAAAATGGAAACGTATTTTAAGTACAACCGCCATCCTTTCAGGTGCGTATGTGATATTTGTCAATCGTGTCGGTTTTGAAGATGGACTCGGATTTTGGGGTGGGAGTTGTGTTATCAATCCATCTGGTACGATAGAAAAACGTGCCAAACATTTTGAAAAAGATGTACTCATCACGACTCTGGATCACCAAATCTCATATGTACAAAAATACCTACTTAGATCAAATTAAGGAGTAACATGAAAATAGCCATTATGGGTGCTATGCAAGAAGAGATAGAACCCCTTCTTGCCAAAATAGGAGAGTATGAAAAAGTGCGATATGCCAAAAATGATTATTATCTGGCAAAGTATAAAAACTTTGAACTGGTAATCGCCTATAGTAAAATAGGAAAAGTTTTTGCAACATTGACTGCAACAACGATGATAGAAAAGTTTGGTGCAAAAAAACTGCTTTTTAGTGGTGTTGCCGGTGCTATCAATCCAGAACTTAAGATCGGTGACTTGATCGCTGCAACACAACTTTGCCAACATGATTTAGATATCACAGCATTTGGTCATCCTTACGGCTATGTACCAGAGGGCGCGGTTTGCATCAAAAGTGATACCAACTTACGTAAGATTGCCAAAACGGTTGCAGATGAAAAATCTATAGCTCTTAAAGAGGGAACTATCGCAACAGGCGATCAATTCGTTGCTGATGTAGCTCGAAAAGAGTGGATCGAAAAGACATTTGATGCAGATGCTTTAGAGATGGAAGGGGCTAGTGTTGCCGTGGTTTGTGATAGTTTAGACGTACCGTTTTTTATATTAAGAGCGATCAGTGACAGTGCTGATATGGATGCTGGATTTAACTTTGATACATTTTTAGAGAGTTCTGCAAAACAGAGTGCAGATTTTATCATAAGTATGTTAGATCATATGTAGATGATAGAGATTAGTAAAAAATTACTCAAAATCGTAGGTAAAACAAATTTCAAATACGATCTCATAGGTGAGGGTGATAGAGTACTTGTAGGTTTGAGTGGAGGTAAAGATTCTCTCATGCTCGCACACATCCTCAATCACCGTAAACGTGTTACCCCTTTTAAGTTTGATTTTTTAGCTGTAACGATTGATTATGGTATGGGAGAAGATTTTACGCAACTTATCGCACACTGCAAAGCACATGAGATACCCCATGAAATCATCAAAACAGATATCTATGAAACAGCACAGGAAAAGATTCGAGAAAACTCCTCTTTTTGTTCTTTTTTTTCCCGCATGAGGCGTGGTGCACTCTACCGCGTTGCACAGGAAAAAGGGTTTGAAAAAGTTGCACTCGGACATCACTTAGACGATGCCGCTGAGAGTTTTTTTATGAACTTTCTTTATAATGGAGCCTTGCGTTCTATGCCTCCTATCTATAGAGCGGGCAATGGCTTACTGGTCATACGACCTTTGATCATGGTGCGTGAACGCCAACTCATCGATGCAGCAGCCCAAAATAACCTACCCTTGATCGGTGATGAAGCATGCCCAGCGATGCAATTTGAAGTCAAAATGCCTCACGCCAGAGCTAAAACTAAAGCATTGCTACATACATTGGAAGAGGAGAACAACAAACTCTTCGTATCTCTCAAGGCCGCTTTTGAACATATCCATGAAAGTACTTTCTTGGATGCTGAAAAGTTGAATAGAAAATAAAAAATTTAAAAGATGTAACTTAACAATGGCAAGAAAAGTATATGGCACTACACTTTGGGGTGCAGAGTTTTTAAGAGCTATCGCAAGAGAGACGGATTCAGGTAGGCTTGGTCGGGGTAAAAGTTATGCAAATACAGGGAAAGTGTATGATGTATCTTTGCAAGAACAGGTAATCTCTGCAAAAGTTGCAGGAAATTATGAGCCATACTATGAAACCAGTTTGATATTTAGACCCTTTGCAAAAGGAGATAAAAAGTTTATACTAGACCATATCGATGAAAATCCTTTGCTTTTGGCTGATATCATAAATGCAAAACTTTCCCCTAAATTACTGGCGTTTTTGCAAGCCAATGAGATTGATCTTTTTAGCGGTTTTGATATGAGTTGTTCATGCCCTGATTTTTATGGAAGTTATGCTTGTAAACATATCGCTGGGCTTTACTTCATACTTGTCAATGAGATAGATAAAAATCCCTTTATCCTCTTCTCTCTAAGAGGATTAGATCTTGTGAAGCATTATAAAATCGAGAAAGATTTAAAAGTACCATATCCCTTGCAGATTGTATATCATGATAAGCGTGGACAGGATGTGTCTGATGACTTTACCCTTTTGCAACTTACCAATCAAAAAGATTTTATACTCTCACTACTAGAGCCAAATCCTCCATTTGCATCTGTGGACTATAAAGAGGTGCTTGAAGAGTTTTATAAAAAAGTTGCAAAAGAGCTTCCTTTGGTTGTCTCTGTCGTACGAGATGAAGATATTCCAAAGTGCCAAAGAGTTTTGCAAGAGGCGAAGATAGAGTTAGAGATTTCAGAGGATTTGAGTGAGGCTTCATTTGCCATCACTTCGTCTTTATTTTTATCGGATGAAGTCATTTCACTGTTTACTCCTTATTTGCAAAACCATAAAAAAGAGACTATAACGATAACACCGAGCAAATTTTTTACGCTTTTTCTTTCGTTTGAGGATGCGCAGGGGAGTGATGCATACCGCTACCTTTTTTATCTCTACAGAGTTAGTTATATTTTTTTACAAAATAGTGCTTTTGTTCCCTCTGTATATGAGTCAGAAAAAGATTTGCAAATATTTTATAAACCACTTTTTTCTTTGGAAATAATCAAACAGCAGATTAAGTATCTGACAAATATAGCTCCCAAAATTGTTCTTTTTAATAAGAAAAAGCTCACAAAAAAATCTCAGACCGAGTTACTTTTATCGGTCGTTTTGAGTGACTTTGTGCCTAATCTAAACTTCATGCATAAAAAACAGAAGAACAATCCGCCTAAAATATCATATACCTTTTTTCATGCTAAAAAATACAAAGTTTCTAACTTTGAAGACACCCATCTCTCTCTTGCTATCAAAAACTATTTTGCGATTTTTGATATCATAAAAAGTGATTATGGATATAAACTCTTTATAGATAAAAAAGACAAAGACTACACGCTCAAACTTTATGTACAAGCCCTAAAGAGTCAAAAAGAGTATCCTCTTTTAAAGAGTTTACAACATTTTGAAAAGATGCAAATCGTACAATTTATCTCATTTTTACAAACTTTTCTGCCTGAAATAGTGAGACTTTTAGCGCATGATCATGTAGTACTTTGTAAAGATCGCCTAGAAGAGTTTCTTTTAAAAACAGCAACAATCATCTCAAATCTTGGGGTTGGCGTTGTTTTGCCTAAAGAGTTGAAAAACCTTTTAAAACCTAAACTTACCTTGAAAGTCAAAAACAGCTCAAAAAGTTTAAAATCATTTTTTACACTTGATGGTATGTTGGAGTATGATTGGCAGTTAGCAATCGGCGATGAGCTTATAACTGTCAAGGAGTTTGAACAACTGCTTCAAAGTGGCAGAGAACTTATAGCCTTTAAAGATAACTTTATCGTTATAAGTGCACAAGAAGCAAAGGCTCTATTTGCCCAGATAAATCGTAAAACCAAGCTTAATAAATTTGATATCTTACAGGCAAAACTAAGTGGTGAAGCGGAGTTTGATATCGATCTGGAGAACTTTTTTGACCAAATGTTAAACATAGAGAAAGTCGATCCTCCCAAGAGTTTACAAGCAAATCTGAGAGTTTATCAGCAGAGAGGTTTTGAGTGGAATATCAACAATCTTTTAAATGGATTTGGTACTATTTTAGCAGATGATATGGGGCTTGGAAAAACGATTCAAACTATCGCTACACTGCTTTATCTTATCGAAAATGGATATATCAAAAATCGTATCGTCGTTATCGTTCCCACTTCGCTTTTGAGTAACTGGGAAAAAGAGTTAGAGAAGTTTGCACCATCTCTTAGTTTTTTCTCCTATTATGGAGTAAATAGAGAGATACAACAGAGTGATATCCTTTTGACAAGCTACGATATAGCAAGAAGAGACAGCGAAAAACTCAAAAAACTCAAAATTGACTGTTTGATTATAGATGAGGCACAAAAAATCAAAAATGCAGATACAGCTATCTCAAAAAGTGTTAAATCATTTAAAGCAAAGTATAAAATAGCACTCAGCGGTACACCAGTAGAGAACAATTTGAGCGAATTGTGGAGTATATTTGATTTTGCTCTGCCAAAATACCTCAAATCTCTTAAAGAGTTTGTCAAAAACTATGCACAAGCTATAGAGATAAACAAAGATAGACAAAAGATAGAAAAACTCAAGCAGATAACTGCACCGTTTATGTTAAGACGGTTGAAAACTGACAAAGCTATCATCGATGATTTGCCTGAAAAAATTGTCATCGATGAGTATGCAACCATGACAAAAGAACAAGCAAGTCTCTATCAAAGTGTTGTGGATGATAGCTTAAAAGAGATGGATGAATCAAATGCAAAAGGACTGATATTTAAACTCATCATCTCTCTCAAACAGATCTGTAATCACCCTAGAAACTTTGATAAAAAAAGTCCTCCAAATAATGAACTTTCAGGGAAAACACAACTTTTGATGACACTGCTTGAAAATATCTTGCAAAAAGATGAAAAGGTACTTATATTTACCCAATACGTCGAGATGGGAGACATTCTAGCAGAGCTTATTCAAAAAGAGTTGTTTACTGTGCCGCTTTATCTCAAAGGTGGTATGAGCAAAAAAAGCAGAGAAGAGACAGTAGAAAAATTCCATACCGACAACAGATACAAAGTCTTCATCCTATCCCTGAAAGCTGGAGGAACAGGGCTTAACCTCACCGCTGCAAACCATGTCATACACTACGATCTATGGTTTAATCCGGCAGTAGAAAACCAAGCTACTGACAGAGCTTTTCGCATAGGTCAGACCAAAAAAGTAACTGTTCACAGATTTATCACCAAAAACAGTTTTGAAGAGAAGATAGACAAGATGATACAAGCCAAAAAAGAGCTTAGCGATTTGAGCGTAAGCATAGGAGAGAGTTGGCTCAAAGATATGGATGTTGAAGCGTTAAAAAGTGTTTTTAGAGGGTAACTTAGGAGTAGTTGTTTTAAATTTATTACAAACTTTCTATGTGGGAGTAAAGCTCTGACGTAATCTTTTTTAGATCCTCGCTCATGCTACGTAATCTAAGATTAATTTATATAGAGTAGAATATATTAAATATATTTTAAAGGATCAATATGAAAAGAAGGATATTATCTCTTACCTTTGTAAGTACAGTAGCATTATTTACACTGGGATGTGGGGGAAGCAGTAAATCACCAAGTGCAAATGAAGTTACGATAAAGTTTAAAAAGAGTGGAACATATGATCTACGTCAATATTTGATGATTCCAGAAGCCAAAACAAATAACTATGTAAATAAATCATATAGTAACAGCAAAGGCAAAAAAGAGTACAAAAATACACCAGACAGTGAAACATATCCTTATGTAACAATGCAATATAATGGCAATATTGTAAAAGAATTCAGAGAAAAATCTCTTGATACTACGTATAAAATTTTAGCGGATCGTATCAACGCAACAGATGCAGAAGATAATGCGACAGATGATATTGCAAGATTTGCTGATAAAGGTGACTATATTCTCAAAAGAGTTACGAAAAGTGCGCAAAAGAACTATGAATCACTTTGGAAGGTAAATGCACATTTCGCATCAAAAAAAGTGACTAATAAAGTCTATAATGATGTACTTGAAATCATATCTACTTATAAAGATGAATCTACAGCGATAGTAAGTAAAAATAATGTTACATCGGTAGATAAGGGTGAAAATAAAGTATATCTTGCAAAAGGTATCGGTTTAATACTAGAAATAGATGAAGATTGTTCTGAAACCAAAATAGATAATACTTCAGTTAAAAAAGAATGTACAAAAGATATCGAAGAAATAACAACTATCAATTAATACGATTGTAGCCTGTGATTGTTAACCGACAGGCTACAAAACCTGTTTTACACCCTCATCAACACTACTTTTTTTAAGCAATTGGATTGTTTTATGCCCATAAACCAGAAAAATAGTAGTGAGTAAAATTGTTCCTATAAGATCCATTTTAATCGTTTGATTGGTACTGCTTAGGAGTATAAATATATTCCATAATGTCACTAGTTGAATAAAGATGTAAAGAAAAATTCTTTGTAATGTTTTTGAAATTTTGTTCATGATAATCCTTCTTATAGGTGTATATCGGTTAATTTACCATATCTTTTAGAGACATTTTAAGTAAAAAAAATTTT
>JALULO010000229.1 GCA_027056215.1 Campylobacterales bacterium
TAAATCGTGATGATACAAAAAAACTTGATTTTTTACAAGAAAATGAAGCAGCTCAGTTTTTAAATTATCTCTTTTCGCAACATAAAAAAGATGGGTACTTTATGTTATCAGATAAAGCAATCGTATATCAGATAACAGATCAAAAACTTTTTGATGCTACTACATATGCGAAGAAGAAAGCACAGATTGAGAAAAGTACAAAAGGCTTAAAAGCAAATACTATTGAAAAAAATCTCATTAAAAAGTTACAAACACAATATACAATAGAAAAATACGTTAAAGGATAGGGTTTGAGTACGATAATCTTAGGTGTAGACATAGGTTCAACAAAAATATGTGCGATTATTGCACAAAGAAATGATACTTCTGGCGTAAAGATACTGGGTGCGGGTATTGCAAAGTCTCAAGGCATCAAAAAAGGCATCATCACAAATATAGAGCTCGCATCACGTTCTATAAAACATGCAATCAATGATGCAAAACGTGTCGCAGGAACACATTTTGACAAAGTCATAGTTTCTATGTCAGGAGCATATACCAAAAGTGTTGATAGCCATGGTGTAGTGAATGTACCTGGCAAAGAGATCGGTATCAAAGAGATCAACCGTGTTATGCAAATGGCTGATCACAATGCCAATATACCACACGAATATGAAAAACTTCATGTATTACCTTATAATTTTAAAGTAGATGATCATAGCAATATAGATGATCCTTTGGGGATGAATGGCTCACGTCTTGAAGTTCAAGTACACATCATCACTGTTTTAAAATCGAGTCTGAACAATCTTAAAAAAGCAGTCAAATCAGCTTCTTTGGAAATAGACAATATAGTCCTTACAGGTTATGCTTCTAGTATTGCTGTATTAAATGAGGATGAAAAAGAACTTGGTGTTGCCGTTGTAGATATGGGTGGCGCAACAACCAACATAGCCATTCACCTTGGTAACTCTATCCGATACAATGATTTCATAGGAGTTGGTTCAGCTAATGTGACAAATGATCTGTCTATGGCACTTCATACGCCAATCACAGCAGCTGAAAAAGTGAAGCTTGAACACGGTTCTTTACGTTTAAATAGCAATGAAACGATAGAATTGCCTGCAATTGGGGATGAGGGTAACTCACATGAAGTATCTCTTGAAATCGTTACTAATGTGATCTATGCCAGAATAGAAGAAACTTTACTGTTGATTGCAAAATCTATCAAAGAGAGTGGATTCAAAGATCAACTTGCTGCTGGTGTAGTACTAACAGGTGGATTGACGAAGTTGGTAGGTATACGTGAACTAGCATCTGCAATCTTTAATAACATTCCTGTACGTTTAGCAAGACCTACAGAACAAAATATCGAAGGTATGTATGATCCACTTAAAAACCCTGAATATGCCACTGCTATAGGGTTGATTTTATACGGTGTTGGTCAATTTACACCATATGAAATGGATTCAAATAGAAAACTCAGATATAAAGATGAGACGATTGAACCTAGTAAAAATATTCAAAGTATTATTGAAGAAGAACAAGATGATGATGATCTTGAAAATGACCTTAAGTTTTCACACAAGAATCAAAATAATGATGACTTTTCAGCACTAATTGAGGATGATACGAGTATCAAAGACGGTTTTAGAAAATTTTGGAATCGTATTACACAACTATTTTAATTTAACAACATTCAAAGAGGAGAAGATATATGTCAAATACAACAATCGGCGCACAGATTAAAGTGATAGGCGTCGGAGGTGGCGGCGGGAACATGATTAACCATATGATCAATGAGGGAATTGGTGATATTGGTTTAATCGCTGCCAATACTGATGCTCAGGCACTTGAAGCATCGAAAGCTACTACCGTTATACAACTTGGTGAACGTAAGACAAAAGGGCTTGGTGCTGGTATGAAGCCTGAAATTGGAAAAGAATCTGCATTAGAAAGTTTTGAAGATATCAAAGAGTCTCTAAGTGGCGCAGATATGGTTTTTATCGCTTCAGGCTTTGGCGGTGGTACTGGAACCGGTGCTGCTCCTGTTGTGGCACAAGCAGCAAAAGAAGTTGGAGCATTAACTGTTTCAGTCGTTACAAAACCTTTTGGATTTGAAGGTCGTAAAAGACTCAAACTTGCAGAAAAAGGTATCGAGGAACTTAAAAAAGAGAGTGACTCTATCGTTGTTATTCCAAATGACAAACTCCTCTCTATCGTTGATAAAAATCTTGGTATCAAAGAGAGCTTTAAACTGGTAGATGATGTTTTAAGCCGTGCAGTTGGTGGAATGAGTGCTGTTGTCCTCTCTACAGGTGTAAATGATATTAATGTCGATTTTGCTGATATTAAAACAATTATGAGCCATACAGGTATGGCTATACTTGGTGTAGGTGAAGCAGAAGGAGATGATTCTGCTATTGAAGCTGTTAAAAATGCTATCGAATCTCCACTACTAGATAATATGACTATCAACGGTGCAATGGGTGTTTTAGTACACTTTCATATGCATCCAAATTATCCACTTACACAAGTACAACACGCTATGGATATTATCTATGATAGTGCGCATGAAGATGCTGATGTTATTTTCGGTACAACAACCAATGAAAAACTTAGTGAAAATGAAGTAAAGATCACTATCGTTGCCACAGGTTTTGAAAATGCTGCTACTGCAAAACCTATCACAACACCGGCAAATGACACAGCCCAACCAGTTGCAGAAACCACTTCTATCTTAAGAAGAGTGGGTAATGGGGCATATGAACTTGAAAACAGCGATGATTTAGATTATCCGACTTTTCTACGAAGACAAATGGACTAGATCTGACTCCTTTTTGATTATATAAAGAGAGATTACACTTCTCTCTTTATTTTGTTGCTATATGTGTAATAGCGTCATGTTCTTTTTCTACAAGACTTAGCCATTTTAGCGCTTCTTTCATGTTTCTTTGTACGCCGCCTTTACCCTCTTTGTAAATCATAGCTAAGTTAAATTGTGCCATTGTATCACCTTTGAGCGCAGCTTTTTTATACCAACTTACTGCCCTTGAAAGATCTTGCCCCACTTGTAATCCATTTTCATACATGAATCCAAGAAGATAACTTGCTTCACTATCACCTTGATTAGCAGCTTTTGCCAGCCAGAAAAAAGCCTTCTGATGATCAACTTTCACACCTATACCATCAAGATACATCTCACCAAGCATAGTCTGTGCATCAACATCACCACTTTTAGCAAGCTGCATAAATGTTTCACTTGCTACCTCTGATTTACCTTTATCTAACATTTCCAATGCATTTCCATAAGATGCCTGTGCCATTAAACAAGTTGATGCTACCAATACGCTAAGTATAATTTTTTTCATAATGTTTCCTTTTTCTTTGAAGTTACACTATGATCGTCATATTTAGTAATGTATTTTATACTTTTGTAGTTATTTAGAGTCTTTTTGTAAAAAATAGGTAGATTTTACACATTTATGGTTAATCAAGATATCTTTTTGTTAATCCTTCATAACACTCAATTCGTCTGTCTCGCAAAAATGGCCAGATATTACGCACATCTGATACTGCTTTCATATCGATATCACATATCAACACCGTCTCTTTTTCATGATTACACACTGCTAAAAACTCTCCCTGCGAACCACACACAAAACTTCTTCCCCAAAAGTGTATCCCATCTATCGCACCTGTTATATCTTTTTCTGTACCGACTCGATTTACCGATATCACGGGTATTGCATTGGCGATGGCATGAGAGCGTTGTATGGTTATCCAAGCATCAAGTTGTCTAGCTTTTTCGCTTTGGCTATCTTCATCAAACCAACCAATGGCAGTAGGATAAATAAGAATCTCAGCTCCTTTTAGTGTCATCAAACGGGCGGCTTCTGGATACCATTGATCCCAACATACCAGTACGCCAAGCCTTCCAACACTCGTATCGATAGGTTCAAACCCAAGATCACCCGGTGTAAAATAAAACTTTTCATAAAAACCAGGATCATCGGGAATATGCATCTTGCGATATTTTCCAGTGAGTAAACCATCTTTTTCAAACACAACAGCACTATTATGATACAAGCCTTGCGTTCTTTTTTCAAACAAAGAAGTTACCAATACAATCTCATACTTTTTTGCTATACTTCCCCAAAAAAGCAAATCTTCTTCGTACGAATCAGCCAAAGCAAAATTAGCAACATCTTCGGTAATACAAAAATAATCACTCTGGTGCAGTTCTTGCAATACTACAAGCTCTGCTCCCTGCTCTTTTGCTTGGGCAATCATTTCAACACTCTGATTGATTGTTGTTTTTTTATCTTTATGGTACTTTTGCTGAATCAAGGCTACCTTCATATTAAAGTCTCCTCTAAACGTTGATATACCGCTAAAGCTTGTTTATGTTCTTTTACATCATGACATCGTATGATGCTTGCTCCTTCATCAACTGCTTTCATATGAAGTATAAGTGTTCCTGCTAATCTCTCTTCAACGCTAGAAGGTATGATTTGATCAATCATAGATTTTCGACTTGCCCCTATCAAAAGCGGTAATCCTAACTTTTGAAAATGTCCCATATGTTTGATAAGCAAAAGATTATGTTCAACTGTTTTACCAAATCCTATCCCCACATCTAAGACAATATCCTCTATACCAAAATCATGTGCTTTTTGGATACGTTTTATAAAAAAGTCTGCAACATCTGTTATGATATTTTCATATTGAGGATTTTGTTGCATACTTAAAGGATCATTTTGCATATGCATGATTACAACCTGCGCATCGTAAGATTTGGTAAGAACACATACTTCATCATTGGCAAGGCCTGTGATATCATTGACGATATGAAACCCTTTTTCTAAAGCATACGAAATCGGTTTTGGGGCATAACTATCCAAACTAAAACGTACTTTTTCATACAACTTATGCGTATAAATCGCATCTACAATCGGTTCTATACGCTTTAACTCTTCATCTTCACTTACAGGCAAA
Organism: Campylobacterales bacterium; assembly: GCA_027056215.1. GTDB lineage: Bacteria > Campylobacterota > Campylobacteria > Campylobacterales > QNZT01 > QNZT01. The sequence goes on from JALULO010000229.1 coordinate 4,978, forward strand.
CTACCAGGACGAGATGAAACACCCCCGATATCGATGATATCTGCACCATCTTCGATCATCTTTTCAATCGCAATAAGTGCTTCGTTACCTTGAAATCTACTTCCATGAAAAAAACTGTCACTATTGGCATTGATCACGCCCATGATCTGGGTTTTTTGTACTTTCTTAGTCTGATACATTGCCAAGGTATCAGCTACTTTTTTAAGTCCAAAAGGCTGAATCTTCTCTTTTTTTGCCAAAATCTTACGCTGCTTTTCATTGAGTATCAACAGTGCATTGACATGATCACGCTTACATAAAATCGTATCTTTTTCAACCGCTAGTTCCGCACCGATGGAGAGGGCATCTTGTTTGAGGATATTAGCAGCAGGTGTTCTAAGGTTTTGAATATAAAAAAGATGCAACTGCATCTTTTCGCCCATAATCTTGTTACCCTCTTTAGTTGAACCAATCTTTTCTAAAATACGTTTTTTATCTGTAGTACCATCTATCTTTATAACACGCATTATGTTCGCATCTTTGCCTGATAGATTGTCAAAAGCAAATAACTTAATAGATTTTGTCCTCGACTATTTAATGCTGAAAGTTCGAGTGTTTTATCAAACATATCCAACTCCTGTGCATTAAGTTTGATACCATGCACAACAACGCTTTCATATAAAAGTTTCTGGATTATCTCTTTAAGTTCTTCTTTCCCAACATGACGATATTTAGCCAAAAAGTCGAAAATCTGTGTTAAATCAAGATGTGCAATATCAAGATCCAAAGAGATATCACTTTTTTCAACTTGCAGTATTTTTTGTGGTAAACGTGAGCGTATCGTTGGTAAAAGTGCATTTTTAGAACGTGAAATCACGATAAAGATGATATTTCTCGGTGGCTCTTCAAGAAGTTTCAAAAGTGCATTTTGTGCATAAATATTATAAGAGAGTGCACCAAGGATGATATATTTATGCTCTTCTTCTGCAATATACGCTTCCTTGACTACAGCTGCTGCATTTTCTACTTTAAATTCATCCGTAAAAAAGGATTTTACCAACCGCGTATGGATATGTTGTAAAACACTCTCTTTGGCAAATTCTAAATCTTGACAAATAACAATCTGAGAAGTTGTCATAACACACTTTGTATATCTACTTCTGAAAAAAGTATCGCATCAATACTCTTATCAAAGAGTGTTAAAAGTTGAATAAGCTTGATATCCAACTCTTCATCTTTGGAATTAAGTGTAAAAGAATTTTGTGCCGTTTCATCAAAAAGCCACATCAAAGAATCATGTTTAGTTTTTGCAATCTGTGCGCGGGGATCACTTCCTTTACCTACATAAAAAAACATATAATCATTGGGAAATGCTAAAGAAAGCATATCTTCTAACACAGCTAACTGCTCACTATCAGAAATCTTATCCATATACGGGAAAACTGTTCCCAAAGAGATAATAGGCAATAAAGGTCTTTGTGTATCAAATTTATTCAGTTTAGAGAGGATATAACGTGCGAACCATTCACGTTCACGATCAGTAACAACCAAAAGGGTTCTAGCACTAACAATACGTTCTATTGCAGAGGCAACTAAGGGAACCCAGTCAAACCTCCGCTCTTCCATCCAACTCAGCGCTGCACCTTTTGCTCTGATCCTTTCCAACGTCCAAATGGAAAAATCTTTTTGGTTAGCTTCGTTTGTCAAGTCCATAAGCTTCGTGTAATATACGCACGGCTAATTCACCGTATTTTTCAGAAACGATCATAGAAACTTTGATCTCACTTGTACTGATCATCTCTATATTGATATTTTCCTTTGCCAATGCACTAAAAGCAGAACTGGCAACACCGCTGTGAGACTTCATTCCCACACCGACAATAGAAACTTTCGCGATATTTGAATCAAATTCAAGATCTTCTGAAGCACTTAGTGATTCCATCAAGTCTATGGCTCTATCCAATTCATTTTCAGAAACAG
>JALULO010000230.1 GCA_027056215.1 Campylobacterales bacterium
TGCCAATCAGCACAAAATCTGGGGAGATACCATTGGCACAACTAGCAACTATCAAACGCCATCTAACATTTGCAAAACTCGAACGAGATAAAATGCTCTATGCTCTTGATGTGAACGGATACCGTGCCAAACGTCCTGTTACACATATCACGGATGATGCTATAGCCGCGCTTAAAGATGCCAATATCACGGATATAAAGATGACACAAACCGGTGATATCGCACAGATCAATGATAGTTTTAAACGCATGATCAAAGCCATCGGTCTTGGTATCATCATCTTAGTGATGACACTCATAGCCATTTACCGCTCCGTGAGGTTAGCATTTATCATGATCATTGTATTACCACTTTCGATGATTGGTGCTGCGTGGGGAATGTTGTTATTTGGAAAACCAAGCTGTATGCCAAGTCTGTTGGGTATCTTGCTTTTGTTTGGAATCATCATCAAAAATGCCGTACTTTTGATCGACTTTTATCAATCATACAGAGAAAATGGAGAAACACCGTTTGAGAGTGCCATCGAATCTGTAAGGGTACGATTTCGTCCTGTCATGATGACTGCATTTGGTACGATTGCTGGTATGATCCCTATCGCGCTTGAACAAGCTGTGGGATTAGAAAGATTGTCACCACTGGCTGATGTTGCCATAGGAGGTCTTTTGGTGGGTACACTTTTAACCCTTATCTATGTACCGATGTATGCTTATATATTTGACAGTAAAAACAAAAAAACCAACCCGATAGAGAAAATTGAAGAGACTATAGAAGCTTAAATTTTTTCTTTGAAGCGCTCTTTTTTAGAGCGCTTTGAAGATGAAATATATTCATCAATTTATATAACAAGGATTAGATATGAAATCACCAACACCTGAACAAGTAGAAGCGATGATGGTCGAGAAGATGGGAGCATTGCCTCAGTCACTAAATAGTGCAAAAGCAATAGATCCTAGATTTTTGATAGAACAAGCGATGAGCAGTAAATTTAGCGTACAAGATGAGAAAAACCCCTTTGACCCTAAAACTTCTATGATGCTTATGCTTGCGACTTCCATCACACTAGGTAGTGAGGAGTGCATACAAGAACAGACAAAGATGCTTAAAAAGATGGGTATTACGAAAGAAGAGATAGCATTTTTAGTAAAAATCGTCAAACACGCACATTCAAGTGCCGTGATGGGGAATGCAAAAAGTGCCTTTGATACTTTTGAGAGTTAATTATAAATAATGTAAAGTAAAGGATTGTGATATGAGTGGTCACCACCATGAAGTAAGCGGGAAGAATCTTTTTTGGACAATTGTTCTCAATGTTATCATCACTCTCTCACAGATTGTAGGTGGGATCATCTCCGGCTCGCTAGCACTTTTGAGTGATGCGATGCATAACTTTAGCGATGTGCTGGCACTAGTCATCGCATATGTTTCCAACCGCATGGCGGCACGCCCCAATGATGTGCGAAGGACATTTGGCTACAAGCGGGCTGAGATACTCGCTGCACTCTTTAACGCCTCTGTACTGATCGGTATAGCCGTTTTTTTGATCGTCGAAGCGTTTCATAAATTTTACCATCCAGAGCCTATCAACTCGGTATGGGTTATAGGACTTGGTGCGCTTAGTATCGTGCTCAATACAGCAAGTGTCTTACTTATCAAAGAGGATGCGCATGAGAGTATGAACGTCAAAGCCGCCTATCTACACCTACTGACTGATGTGATGACTTCCATTGCTGTTGTGGTTGGTGGGGTACTGATGTACTACTTCGGTATTGTCTGGATTGATCCGCTCATCTCCGCACTTATCGCGTTCTATCTCATCTGGGCATCGTTCGGGCTGGTCAAAGAGAGCAGTGTGATTTTGATGGAGTTTACGCCTGAGGGTATAGATGTAAACCGTATTGTTGATGCCATTGAAGCAGAGCCGGAGATTGAAAATGTTCATCATATACACATTTGGAAGCTGGATGACCACCAGATAAACTTCGAAGCACATTTGGATTTTTGTGAAGATGTCACACTCTCTTTATCAAATGCAGTGATTGATAGAATTGAGAAAAAATTACATGATAGCTTTGAAATTGAACATAGCACATTTCAATGTGAGTACAACAGAGATGATAAAAAAGAAATCATCATTTAAAAGAAGCATATGAATAATGCACATCTTACAACAGACTGTTGATATTATTTTGTCTATCAATGCACAACAAAGAGCGGATTGCAAAGGTTTGAGGCTAGAGGAGAATGGTAAAAAATTGGGACATGACTTGGAAAAAATAAAAAATTAACGGGGAACACAATGAAAGAAATAGATTTTGATACATATCTAAAAAACTTTGATTACGATGAGCGTCAAAAAATGAAGATACAGATGCCTGAACTCTTTGAGCTCTATGTAAAAGGTGAGGCACAGGTGATAGACATTCGTTTTAACGAAGAGTATGAAGCATGGCATATTGGTTTTGGAGACCATATTTCACTCAATGAGCTAGCAGATAGACTTGATGAAATAGATAAAAATAAAACTATTGTCACTATGTGTCCCCATTATGACAGAGCAGAAATTGCACGACTCTTTTTAAAACTCAAAGGCTACAATGCACGCTACTTAAATGATGGAATGCTAAAAGTTGTGGACTATCTCCGAGGAGATAAAGCACGAGATTATATGAAAAAACTAGAAAGAGCAAAGTAATGCAAGCGTTTATAAAAAATGTAATTCCAAGTGAAATGAACAATATGCGCATAGAGATTGATGAGTTTATAGAGCTTTATAATGAAGGAAAATGTGAACTTGTTGATATTCGCGTACCTATGGAGCCCAAAGTTTGGCAAGTAAACTTTGGGCTTAAAATCCCTGCAAATGAAATGCCTGAGCGACTTGAGGAACTACCAAAAGATAAGCCCATTGTCGTTGCTTGTCCAAAATCAGACCGCTCAAATATGGCACGAATGTGGTTAGCGACACAAGGTTTTGAAGTAAAATATTTGAGTGGCGGCTTACTAGGACTGATGGAGCACCTAAAGGGTGGCAAAGCAAAAACGATAAAGCTGTAAAAAATGAGTCCCGAACTTATTCACTATACAATTTACTTCTTTTTAACGCTAGGTCTTTCTACCCTCTTTTCTATGGGTGGAGTTGGCTCTGCCATTGGGCTTGTTCCCATCTTTTCAATGATGGGAATGCCCATAAACTTGGCAAAGGCCATTGGGCTTTTCATTAACTCTGCTTCTACAATCACTGCTTCAGCAATGAATTTTTTTCGTGGGGTTTTAGACATAAAATTTGCTATTCCACTTATTATCTCAATTATGATTGCAACGCCTATTGGTGCATGGATGAGCCAGTATGTGCAAAAAGAGGTTGTTGAGTGGATATTGGTATCATTTTTACTTATTAGTGCCACACTTTTACTCTTTAGTAACCGTGAACAAAAAGTTGTTTATGACAAAGCATGGGTTTTGTATGTTATCGGTGCAGTTGTTGGGTTGATTTCTGGGACTATTGGTGTGGGTGGTGGCTCACTCATAATGCCGTTGCTTATTTTACTTGGTTTTGATGCAAAAAAAGCGGCGTATGCCATTAGTTTTGTCATCCCATTTTCAACACTTGGAGCATTTGCGACCTATCTCTCATTTGTAGATATGGATTGGGTACTCCTTGGTGTTGTTACCGTTGCAGCCATCATCGGCGGTTATATTGGTGACTTTATTATGCACTACCGTCTAACACCGAAGCAAGTTAAAAAACTTATTGCTGTTGTGTTACTACTGCTGAGTGCAAAAATGATATACAAACTTTTAGGATTATAAAATGATACATATTTTACAAAAAATTGCAGACTGGATTGTTGAAAATGAAGAGAGAGAAGCGACAAAATGCACCATCCCTGATGAAGTTATAGATGAGTGGCTTGAGACCATTGAAGAGCATAAAAAACGAATGCAAAAAAATGGAAAAGAGAAGAGTGAACAATATATAATGCTTCAAGATTTAGATAAGCGTGTCAAAGAGATAGAAGCTATACGACAAAAGAAGTGCCACACTAACGCTCAATAATGAAAAAACTAAACTTTAGTCTCGCAACTGCGTTTATACTCTTTTATACTCTCTTTTTACTTATAGCCTCAGAGATAATGGTCTTAATTGAACCCAAAAATTATGAATCATTTTTTGATGGTTTATGGTGGGCTATCGTCACTGCAACCACTGTAGGCTATGGAGATATGGTTCCCCACAGTGAAGCGGGAAAACTCCTCGCTGTTTTTATAATCATTGGTGGAGTCGTTGCTGTTGCCGCATTTACAGCACTTATGACCACACAACTTATAGAGAGAAAAATTTTTTCAAAGAAAGGATATGAAATGTTGGATTCTTTAGAAAACCATCTAGTCATTTGTGGTTATAAGAGCCCTAGAATTGAAGTACTAAAAAGCTTTAAGAAGCACTATAAAGAGAACATAGTCATTATATACCCAGATCTTACACCGGAACTTAAAAATCTCCTTGAAGAGCATAATCTTAAATTTGTACAAGGTGAATATAACGATGAAGCCACACTCAAAACTGCAAAAGTAGAAAAAGCAGACAAAGTTATGATACTAAATATGCATCAAGAATATGCTGATGCAAAGGTTCTTGAAACTGTCATTGTCATCCGTTCTTTAAATCATAAAGTCTATATTATCGCAGAGATAAATGATCCTAAATATGAGAATTATCTCACCAAAAGTAAATGTAATGAGATTATTATGAGTGAAGAGTATAACCGTTTTTTACTCTCAAAATCCATCTCAGAACCAGGAATGTCAAAGGTCGTACGAAATCTTTTACGAACACAAAACTTTCATATTGTAACCGAGCATCCCTATGTAAACAAAACATATAAAGAGGCATTTGAAGAGAGTATAGCTAAGGGAGAGATACTTCTTGGTGTCATTCAAAACTATATTACAGAAGAGAAACTGAAAAAAATTGTTCTACAAAAAATTCGTTTTGGTGCTGATGCACAGAAGTACAAAAAATTACTGAGTGAAATAAAAAACAATGAAGTAGAGCTTGATGTCATTATAAACCCTAAAGATGGGATGGTTATACAGGAGTTTTCAGCAATCATATCAATGGAGAGAAATAATGGATAGTAAATTATTCAAAGGTCTAAGCCAAAAAGAGAAAGAGTCATTTTTAGCTATTTTTACCCAAATAAACATAGCGAAAGGTGAAAGTATCAAGAAGGAGGGAGAAGCACTTAAAAAAGCTTTTTTTCTTACAGAAGGTGAAATAACACTCAGAAAAACATCTTCAGAAGAGGAGATGGAGGTAAGCATCATAAAAGGTGGTGAAGATGTATTTTTTTCCCTCTCTTGTATGTTACTCTCAGGAAAAAGTCTCACGACAGTCATTACAACAAAAGAGTCAAAAATCTTAGAGCTCTCTCAGCATGATTTTTACCATTTCTGTCAAGAAAATGAGAAAATTGGCGTAAAAATACTACAAAATACCACACAAATGCTAATATCATTTTTACAAAAAAGCGATGCAAAAATAGCCGAAATGTACAAAACTTTAGAGGAGGTTCTGTAATGAATACAAAAATAGCACTCATTAAAGAGATATACAAACTTGATGAAAATGACCTACAACAGAGAAAAGAGGCACTTAAAAAAATAGAGCCCTATGTTGATGATATTATGGATATATTTTATGAAAAACTTCTGCAAAAAGAGGAGTTCGCACGGTTTATACATACTGAGATAATGCCAGAACTCAAACAAAAGCAAATTAAATTTATTAAAGAACTGCTCTCTACGCCTTGTGATGAGACAATGTATAAAAAAATCGTAAAAGTCGGTGTTGTCCACTACCACATAAAACTTGATCCTATTTATATGTCTTATGGTTACCATCTTCTCTCAGAACTCATCTTGACACAATCAACAAACTTCAAAGTGCCTTCATTTCTTACAAAAGTTCTCTCGTAGATTTTCAAGCCGCAACGAAAATGGAAAAATCTTTTCAAGAGACACTCGATGCACTAGATGAATATAGAGAAGAACTCGCAGAAATAGGCATAAACCTCAACACTATCAAGCGTTTTCATACACAATTCAGACATCAAACAGATGAAAAAAGTTTTGAAACATTACGAAATACGCTCCAGAGACCACTTAATGATTTGAGTGTAACAACATACCTCACAACAGGAAGTTCTTTAGCCCTTATTCGTGCTATGAGTGACACAATTTACAACAAAATAATCATCAATAAAGAGAAGCTTACTCTGAGTGATGTCAAACACAATATCTTTGCAATGCTTACGCAAAACTTTGCATGGGCAGTTGAAGATATATCTTTCTTTGATGAAGAGCCACAGGAGTCTTATGAAATTATTAAGCATTTGATGCATGAACAAAAACTCTTTTTTCTTGGCATTAACATGAAAGATATTTCTAACAAACTTTATGTTGCAGAGATGATTGATTTACTGTGTGAAACCATAAAAATCACACTCTATCTAAACTCGAAAGAAGCATGAAAAAAGTACTCGATTTAAGCATATTACTTTTGCTATTAACACCTTTATATGCATCTTCTCTCTCATTAGACGCTGGCGTGAGAGAACGATTTGAATCATTAAATGTAATGAACAAAAAAGCCTATGGAGATGATGCATCACTCATTGGTCACGCTGATGACAGCCACCCTGTGAGTAGGCTAAAACTTGGGTTTATCTATAAACAGACACCTGACATTATCTATACTGTAGTAGGCTACTTTGCAAGTGGAAATATGCAAAAGATTTGGAGCTTGAAGCTATTTATGCCTACTTTAATGCTGGTGCTTTTGTGACAAAGAATGTCTCGGATAATAATGCCCAAAGAGTATTTTTGCAGGTTAAATATACTTTAAAAAATTAAAAAAATACTATAATATCAGGGAGAAAGGAATTTTATGCAGGATATACTTACTTTCAATACATTTATCACACAGGATATATTGATATTTTTATATTATATCGGCGCGGTGCTTATGCCTGTTGTCTTGTATGTGTTCAAAGATTACCTGATAGCACATCTCTCTTTTGTAAAAAAGATCAATGATAAACTGCATACATTTTACGCTTCTTTCTCTTCCAATGGAAAAATCATCTTTTGGATGATGTTCGTCACCATGTTTTTGTGTATGGAACTGTGTTGGCGTATGATGTTTGAAGCGATGATAGGGTATTTTGATATACATGACTATCTCTATCAGATTACTAAGCAGATTAAATAGACAGGAAAAAATAATGAAAAAAATAGTCGTATTAGTTATCGTTTTACTCACGTACAATCTTTATTCCGCCGGTAAACCGATCTTGAAAGAGACAGCTTTTGCAGAAGTCTCAAAACAGATAGGTAAAGGTAGAGAAGTTTTCCGATATGTCGGTATTTTGAGCTTAGATGAATCGTATGCTCTTCTGGAGGAGGCGTAGTATGTTAACAAAATTTATGCAAAGAGAAAACCGTTTTATACACAGTGAGAAGATGGCTTTTTTTATTTTGCCTATGGTGTTGATACCATTACTTCTTGAGCTGGCACTACATAGTATAAAACCTGAATGGTTTGCCTTACACCGTGAGCAGATACTCATTGCAAATATTCTTTATATTGTCATTGCCCGTTTTGCTATGCTTGACACGGCAGTTTATATTTTCAGTCGTACAAAGAATCATGTGCACCTTGCGTTAGTACAAATCGTACTGCTCTATCTGGAAGTGACGATCATTACTATCGTCTATTATGCGGCTGTATTTAACATATTTGATGTTTTTTCTCTTTTTCATTTGAGTGCACAGTTTAGTCCCCAAAACCTTACTGCCATTCATACCCATAGTTTTATAACATCTATGTACATTTCAACAGTAACATTTACAACGCTTGGATCAGGTGATTGGATCCCCCAAACACTTAGTGCTATGGTCGCTGTTATCTCAGAAGTGATCTTAGGTGTAGTGCAAGGTGGCGTTTTTGTCGCGATAGTGATTTATGCACATCAAACTAAAGAGAAGTAAACAACAAAAAATCAGAAGGTCTCATTTGTGTGTATGCTTTTTTAATGTATCACAGCACATTTGCCCATGTTGGCACTATGGTATATAACGGTATGGTATTTTTTGGAAAAGTATTCAAAAAGTAATTTTTGTAGGGTTGGTTCTATGGAAGGGGTGAACCATGCATTGTTACTCATAGCTATCATATACTTGGGATGGTTTATAAATAGTTCATCTCGGGTTGCTTCATAACAGATAGCATTTCTAAAAGTATAATTTTTGAGTTTGATATTGGTAGGTTTTTTGGCTGTTTTATAATCTTCTGCACCATCATAAAATCTATCATTGATCCATTTAGCGATAAATTTTGGCAATGGTATTTCTTCACCAAAAGGAACTAAAACAACTTTGTTTGCGATATAAATACGATCATTGTTAAAATAATAAGTAGAATTGTAGGCATTTTTTCCCTCAGCATAAAGTCCACCTGTAACAATTATAATATCTTTGGATAATGATTTTAGTTTTTGCATAAGATTAAGATCTTGATTTAAAAAGAGTGCAAATGCACTTTCGGGTAATACAACTATATCATATCCTTCAGATGTAGCTTCAAGAATCGTGGCGATATTGTTTTCAATACTTTTTTGTTTATATTCCGGTTTCCATTTGATTTCTTGATTAACTCTCGTATCCGCTAAGAAGATTTTTAGTTTTGGTAATGGCAATGGCTTATGTAAAGGATATTGCACAGCAAATATCATGATAAATAGAGATAGAAGTTTATACCACTTGGGAAGAGATATCAACAGTGCCAAAGCAGCTAGAAAAAGTGCAAACTGGTATTTTTGTATACCAAAGATTGCGTGTATCTGCGTTAGCTCAGGGATAAACCAGTTAAATGAGAGGGGATGTATATAACTCAAAGCCAATATGGCAATAGCACGTAAAAGTGGATGTTTTAAAATGCCTATAACCCAAAACAATACTCCATAAACAAACCCAACCAATAGGGTGATAAAAGGTGTAGCAGATGCCGCGTCATAGTATCGAAATGAAAAACCTATCCAGTAAAACCATAATACTCCTATAAAAAATCCAGACCAGAAAAGTACCCGTCTGTTTGCACTTAAAAGGATAAGAAAACCTATGATACTACTGATCGAAGTAACCGTTTTTACAAGAATAGGATCTTTAAATCCAAAATAATCAAGATAAATAAAAAGTGATAAAAAAAGAGCAGCTAAAACTCCTAGCAAAATCTCTTTTGGGGAAAAATAGCTTTTTAAGTTTTTAAAACTAAATGAGGGTGGGTCTAGTTCTATTATGTTTTTAATCATGGAATAAATGTTCCCTTTTTATAAAAATGCAAAAATTTTATCTAAGTAAAACTTAAATCAAATATATTTAAACACTGCATAATCAAATATTTCGAACTAAAAGATATAAAATAGATGCAAGAGAGAAACATCCTTAACCCAATGCTATCTAAATTTATGAACGGTCATGGGGGCTATCATTGAATTTAGCAAGAGATAGAGTTAATGATAGACCATTTTCTTTTGGATCATTTATACTGCTCATACACATAGTTATTTGCAGAAAAATAGAGTTAGGTGACAACTAAATAACTTTTTCAAACACGCTGTTGTGACATATACTCTTTAAAGGCTTCTGCAGGCTCCTGATAATCTCCATCTATCATGTAGAGCATATGATTTATGTTATGAGAGAAGGTTTTATCATCTATTTCTCCCGTGTAGCACATGTGTTGATAGATCTGTTTCATATTGTTCATAGTGCCAGTTACATGTTTATTTGGCTTTTGAAAAAATGAGAAAGCTTCATTTGACATAGAATTAATATATTTCATATCTCGCAAAGGAATATGTTCTTTTATCATATGGTATCGTAGATGCTCCAATACTAGCTCATTAAAAGTTTGTAAATCTTTTTTAGTAATACCAATAAAACTTAATGTGCAATAACTTGATTTTTGAAAGTGTAGAAAAGACACGCTGGAAGAAGATTTTTTTTGAGTTACCTACGGGTAGTTCTTCAAAAAGCTGTCTTGATTATGAACGAAATTGCTACATCAAACTTTCAGGTATTTAGTTAGTGCTGTAACCTAAAGCGATTTATCAGACAAAGCGTGTTACTATACCCCGAAATTTCAATAACAAGGATATACATGCAATCACAGGCACAAGGAAGTTTACTTACATCTTTACTACCATTAGTGGTATTATTTGCTATTTTTTACTTTTTGATTATACGTCCGCAACAAAAGCAGGCGAAAGATCATAAAGCAATGATTGAAGGATTGAAAAAAGGTGATAAAATCATCACTAGTGGTGGCTTGATGGCAGATGTTGTGAAAGCTGAAGAAGATTATGTTAAAGCAAAACTAAACGATGATACTGTTGTTAAAGTTTCAAAAGAGTTTATTGCTAAAAAAGTTGAAGCGTAAGGCTATTAGGATAAAAAATAGATGAATTTCAGACTTATTATATTTATAGTTACAATAATTTTTGGTGTAGGATTATCTGTGCCATCATTTTTGCAGACTGAAAAAGGGGCTAAGATCTCTTTAGGTCTTGATTTGCAGGGAGGTCTGCATATGTTGCTTGGTGTTAAAACTGACGAAGCAATCAAATCAAAGATCAAATCATTGGCATCTACAATCAAGTTTTTTGCAGATGACAATGAAATCATCATCGATGATCTTAAAATCGATGATAGTAAAGTTACTTTTGTCTTGTTGGACAAAGATGAAAAACCACAACTTGAAAAAATGCTTTCTGATATCAAAGGATTAGATGTTAAAGAAAAAGATTTAACATATAGTGTAAGCTTGACTCCAAAAGAGCAAAAAGCTGTTAAAAAGTTTGCGATTCAGCAAGCAGTAGATACGATTCGAAATCGTCTTGATCAATTTGGTTTAGCAGAGCCTACAGTTGCCAAACAAGGAAAAGATAAAGTACTTGTCGAGTTACCTGGTATCAAAACACCTGAAGAAGAGAAACGTGCACGTGAGCTTATCGCCAAAGCGGCACACTTGCAGTTGATGGCAGTTGATGAAAAGCGGGCAGATCAAGTATATAAACTCAATGCGCAAGAAGCTTCTGAGTATGGTGATGTGATATTGCCAGATGTGAAAGAGGCGAAACAAAAGTATCTTTTAAAAGCTATACCTATCATCGATGGTAGTATGTTGACGGATGCGAGAGTTGCTTTTGACCGTTCAAATCAACCTGTAATTGACTTCACATTAAATAGTGAAGGTGCTAAAATATTTGGAAATTTTTCAGGTGATAATGTTGGCAAAAGAATGGCTGTTGTGCTTGATAATGTTGTTTACTCTGCTCCGGTTATTCGTGAGAGAATCGGAGGCGGTAGTGGACAGATCAGCGGTGGTTTTAGTGTGCAAGAAGCACATGATGTGGCTATTGCTCTTAGAAGTGGGGCACTTTTGGCACCAGTTGTTTTGCTGGAAAAACGTAGTGTTGGCCCATCTCTTGGTGCAGATAGTATTAAAGCGAGTATGATAGCATTGATAAGTGGTTTTGCATTGGTTTTCTTTTTCATGATCTTTTACTATGGATATTCAGGTGTAATTTCAGATATAGCTCTTGTTGCGAATCTCTTTATCATCATTGCGGTGATGGCTCTTTTTGGTGCGACATTGACCTTACCGGGTATGGCAGGTATCGTACTGACTGTAGGTATGGCAGTTGATGCCAATGTTATCATCAATGAGAGAATACGAGAATTTATGAGATCAGGTATGCATATCAAAAATGCTATAGAAAAAGGCTATGATAGTGCAATGAGTGCTATTTTGGATGCAAACATCACAACTTTGATAGCTTCTGTAGTCTTATACGCCTATGGAACAGGTCCGATCAAAGGATTTGCTGTGACGATCAGCATCGGTATCTTAGCGTCTATGTTAACAGCTATACTAGGAACACATGGTGTGTATACCTATCTAATGCCACGTATTCAGAAGAGTAAAAATATCAAAAGATGGTTTGGTATTGATGGAGGAGTAAAATAGATGGAAATTTTTAATACAACAAAGATTTATGATTTTATGGGCAAAAGCAAGCTCTTTCTTGCGCTCTCTTTGACATTGATCTTTGCTTCATATGCGATTTTATTTACCAAAGGTTTGCATTATGGTCTTGATTTTGCTGGTGGAACACTTGTACAAGTCAAATATGATCATCCTGCACCTATTCCTGAAATACGTAAAGTACTTAAAACTGATGAGAAGTTTACATCTGCCACAGTAACCGAGTTTGGTTCTGCTGATGAAGTTGTAATCAAAATACCAACGAGTTCTAAATCTGTTAGTACCGATATCGGTGACAATGTAAGAAACTTACTAAAAGCAACTGGAAAATTTGAGATAAGACGTGTGGATATGGTAGGTCCTAAAGTGGGTAATGAACTTCGAGAAAAGGGATTGATGGCGATGGCGCTTTCAATCTTGACGATTTTGATTTATGTTGCATTTCGTTTTGAATGGCGTTTTGCTGTTGCTTCGATTTTTGCTTTGGTACATGATGTATCGATTGCACTTGGTGCGATCAGCCTTTTTCAGATTGATGTAAACCTGGATATTTTGGCAGCTATTTTGACAATACTAGGATATTCACTCAATGATACGATTATCGTATTTGATAGGATTCGAGAGGGGATTCAGGGAAGTAAAGTTTATGATTTATTTTTAATTATCAATGAATCAATCACCAAAACGCTCTCTCGTACGACCTTAACATCACTTACAACATTTTTTGTTGTTTTGACACTCTTTTTATATGGTGGTGAGATTATTCATGGATTTGGTTTTACGATGCTTGTTGGTGTTGTCGTAGGTACATATAGTTCTATTTTTATTGCTTCTCCATTCCTTAAATGGCTTGGTTTCAGTGTTGAAAACTATAAAAAAAGTTTGGCAGAAAAAGAGAAACGCAGAATCGAAAAAGAGAAGATGCGTCAACAATTTGAAGGTGGCGTTGTTTAACAAAACAGCACACTTTTACGTTGTAAAGGGACATTTGACTCCTTTTACAACTATTTTGATTTAAGGAACAATATATGGATTGGGGAAAAGTTGTATTTATATTTTTTGCTTTGATGAGTCTGACGACTACAGCAGGGTATTTATATGATCATAATACAATAGCATTGTTTATTGCTACAAGTATCAATTTGGTTTCAACACTCCTTAAAATCGGTGTAAAAAATATACTTTCAGCAGAACTTTTTGCCTCTTCTTTGGTAGCAGATTTGCATCTTATACCTGCTTTTTTATATGAACTACTAGCACACAATGTTCAAGCTGCTATGGCGATGGCTATCGGTGCAGTGATCGCAAACCTCTTTTCCATGGCACTTGTGTTAGTGGAAGCTTCCAAAACATCAGAAGAATTTTAATACACTAGAAATAGCACGTCTATTTCTATGATTTATCAGGAGTAATTACATGGAATATAATCCTTCCAAAACAGAACAAAAGTGGCAAGATATCTGGAGAGCCCAAGAAGCTTTTGAACCAAAAGAAGATAAAGCATTGCCAAAAAAATATATACTAAGTATGTTTCCTTATCCGAGTGGGCGTATTCATATGGGTCATGTTAGAAACTATACGATTTCTGATGCGATCGCTAGATACTATCGTAAAGAAGGATTTAATGTTTTACATCCTTTTGGCTGGGATAGTTTTGGTATGCCTGCTGAAAATGCTGCGATAAAGCATAAACTTCATCCCAAAAAATGGACGTATGAAAATATAGACTACATGAGAAAAGAGCTTGCAACTCTTGGTTTATCATTTTCCAAAAAGCGTGAATTTGCAACATCTGATCCACTCTATACGAAGTTTGAACAAGAGTTCATCATCAAAATGTTTGAAGAAGGACTTTTGTATGAAAAACGTCAAAGTGTAAACTGGTGTGAAACCTGTCATACTGTATTGGCAAATGAACAAGTGGTAGAGGGGTGTTGTTGGCGTTGTGACAATGAAGTTGAACAAAAACAGATGCCAGGTTACTATATCAAAATCACCAAATATGCACAAGAGTTGCTTGATGATTTAAAAACACTTGAAGAGGGATGGCCAAAACAAGTCTTGACGATGCAGGAGAACTGGATAGGAAGAAGTGAAGGATTGGCTTTTAGCTTGTCTTTAAGTGATGAGGCTGTTTCTAAACTTGATGGCAATTTTAGTGCCTTTGATGTTTTTACAACACGTCCAGATACGATCTATGGTGTTAGTTATACAGCACTTGCTCCAGAACATGAGATTGTGAAGTATCTTGTTGCGCATAATCTTTTAGATACGCAAAAGATTGAGGCTATCAAAGCGATGCAAAAAGTGAGTGAGAAAGATCGTGCCTTGGCTGATAAAGAGGGAGTGAGTCTTGATATCGAAGTTATTCATCCTCTAACGGGTAAAAGAGTTCCTGTATGGGTGGCAAATTTTGTATTGGTTGGATATGGTGGCGGGGCAGTTATGGCAGTACCAGCACATGACCAAAGAGATTATGAGTTTGCTAAAAAATATGATTTACCAATCCATGAAGTGATCACCGATCCAAAAAGTGACTTAAAAAAGGAAGCTTATACAGATAACGGTGTATTGGTGAACAGTGCAGATTTTGATGGCTTGAAGAGTACTAAAGCAAAAAAAGCGATTATTTACCATTTTGAAAAAGTGGGGTTAGGGCAAAAGCAAATCAACTACAAACTTCGTGACTGGGGAATCAGCCGCCAGAGATACTGGGGTGCTCCGATACCGTTTGTACATTGTCCATCTTGTGGACTTGTGCCTGAAAAGATAGAAAATCTTCCTGTTACTTTACCAGATGATGTAGAGATTACAGGAGAGGGTAATCCACTTGAAAACCACCCTACATGGAAAAAGTGTCACTGTCCAAAGTGTGGTGGTAATGCGACCAGAGAGACAGATACGATGGATACATTTGTACAGAGTTCATGGTATTTTTTACGATACTGTACCCCAAATGATCAAACAAAAGCGTTTGAAAAAGAGGATGTTGCTTATTGGATGAGTGTTGATCAGTATGTTGGCGGTATCGAGCATGCGATTTTGCATCTGCTTTATGCAAGATTTTTTACCAAAGCACTTCGTGACTTGGGATATATCAGTGTTGATGAACCTTTTAGCAATCTTTTGACACAAGGAATGGTACTCAAAGATGGTGCTAAGATGAGTAAATCAAAAGGCAATACCGTTGATCCAGATGAATTGATCACAAAATACGGCGCGGATACGGCGAGACTTTTTACCCTTTTTGCAGCGCCACCTCAAAAAGAGTTGGAGTGGAATGATTCTGCTGTTGAGGGTTCTTTTAAATTTATCAGACGTTTTGTAGACCGCGTGGAACATGTAAACGCTGATCACTTACCGCAAATCGATCATACAACGCTTAGCAAAGAGGAGAAATATGCCCGTAAGAAAGTCTATGAAGCCTTAAAAAAATCGGATGAGATTTACAAAACAAGATCATTTACTTTCAATACAGTTATCGCAGCATGTATGGAAGCACTCAATGCTCTAAATGCACAAAAAAATAGCGACGTTTGGAGTGAAGGGTATTTTGTACTTTTGCATATCCTTGAACCTGTGATACCGCATATCTGCTGGGAGTTGAGCGAAACACTCTTTAAAAGAGAAAATTTCAAACCTATCAAAATCAAAGAAGAGGTATTTGTAGAAGATACGATAGTACTTGCTGTAACGATCAATGGTAAAAAGCGTGAAGAGATTGAGGTTGATAAAGCACTTCAAAAGGATGCGATTTTACAAAATGCAAAAGAAGTTTGTGCCAAATGGTTAGAGGGAAAAGAGATCATCAAAGAGATTTATGTTCCTTCTAAATTGGTTAACTTGGTGGTGAAATAGTTTTGAGACATCTGATTTGGATTTTTATAGCACTCTTTTTTGTTTCATGTGGTTACAAGCCAACACTTTTATATACGAAAAATATCTTAGGAGATAAGATATATGTAGAAGTAAAAACAAGTTTGGCAGATCCTGAAAATACTGTTTTGATCCGTGATGCAGTCAATGAAGCAGCAATTAAAAGATTTAGATCCAAGATCGTACCGCAAAAAGAGGCAAATTCTATGCTTTTTGTCTCACTAAAGAGAGTGACATTTTTGCCGATACAGTATGATAAGAATGGGTATGTAATCGCCTATAAAACGTATGTAACGTTGTCAACACGATATAAAGATATGCGAGGTCATCAAAATATTATCACTTCCACAGGTGATTTTGACTTTGCGATTGAATCAAATAGTGTGATATCAGATACAAAACGTTTTGAAGCGATTAAGAATGCTTCATATAAAGCTATCGATGATTTTATCTCAAAACTCTCGATTAAAGGTATACCAAGTGACTATAAATGATATTGTTAAAGAGACAATTAAAACTCTAAATGCAAAGCGTGCTATTTTAACACCGGATAACTATCTAAAAACCTTTTGCCAAATTGCACAAAAAAATGGATTTAGTATACAAGAGTGTCATAAAAAAGAAAAATTTATTAAAAAACTCAACGATACTATGCAAGAGGATATCGCTAAATATAATGTCAATTCTCTTGATGAGCTATTGACATATCTCGTATCAAGTTTAAATCGTCTGACTTTAGGCAATAGTGGTAGACAAAAGTTGGTTACAATGACATTGATAAAACAACTTTTAAGATTGTTAACACGTTCAGGTGATCAAAAGATTAGAGATTTGGCAAATGCATCTTTAGAACGTATTGAATATCTCGCTGACTTGAATTCGTTTGAGATAATTGCGCAGAAGTGGGAAGAGATACTTGAAAATAAAAGCAATGATTATATGTTTCGATTACAAAAAATCAGCGGATCATCTTCTCATGATATCTCACAAATACTTGATAGTATAGAAGCATTACTGGATAATAGCAAAACAGAAGAGACCCTGAATGCTATGGCAGGGGTAATCATCTCATCGTTAACTCCATCGTTGACACAAACACTTGATGATGAGATAGCAACAATTGGTTATACATTGCAAAATAGTCCACAGCAACTTGGAGAGAAAAAATTTCAAGATAGCTTAAAAGTATTGATTGAAAAACGTATTAAAATAGATAAAGAAGAAGTGAAACAACGGGTTCTTTCCCTTGATGAAATACTCAGTGATGTCTCTGTGAAAATTGTCAAACTTATGGATAATAGTAATATCAGTAACAAAAGGGTTAAAGAGATTAAAAAAGAGTTGGTCCATGCGAGTGAGGAGAGTACAGACTTTGAAGTAATCAAATCTAAACTGCTAAAGATTGCTGATTCATTGGATATTGAGACCAAAGAGTTGAGTGAGATTATGGAAAAAGAGGATACTTTGGTAACACAAATGCAAGTAAAGATCAAAAAACTTGAAAAAGCACTTCAAGTTGCAAAAAAAGAATCCAAATTAGATTTTTTGACAGGACTTGTTTCTAAAAGAGGACTTGATGAAGAGTTACATCGTGCGGATAAAAGTTTCAGACGTTATCATATCGAATATTCTGTAGCATTTTTTGATATTGACTATTTTAAATCTATCAATGATACTTATGGTCATGAAGCAGGTGATTTGGTTTTAAAACAGTTAGGAAAACTTTTACTTGGTCTTAAACGTGATGTTGACATCATTGGGCGATATGGAGGGGAAGAATTTTTGGCATTATTACCCAATACACCATTGGAAGGTGCTCAGATTTTCGCCGAAAAAGTACGTTCACAAGTTGAAAGTTTTACATTTAAGTATAAAGGTGAGAAAGTACCTGTAACCATCAGTGCAGGTGTTTCTAATGCCCAAGACTTTGACACCCAAAAAGAGGTGATAGAAGAAGCTGATAGCATGGTATATAAAGCAAAACAAAATGGTAGAAACAGAGTTTATCCGATAGCGAAAGTTATGGCATGAATTTGAGTGCATATCTTGCAGATAAACCTCTTTTTTATGATGAGATAGATCTCAAACGTTTTCCCTCTATTTGGGAGAAGTATAAAAAATATTTTAGTTTATCTAAAATTATTCATGTTATCGGAACCAATGGAAAAGGGAGTACAGGTAGATTTTTAGCGCACTATCTCTATAAAAGAGGGGAAAATACGGGACACTATACCTCTCCACATATTTTGTCATTTAATGAGCGTATCTGGTTAAATGGTCACAATGTTGATGATGCATTATTAGAAGAACATCATGCCAAATTACAAAATATCATCAATGCGCAAGATCTTGAGGCGATGTCTTATTTTGAATATACAACATTATTGGCAATTTCCATTTATGAAAAGTGTGATTATATAGTCCTTGAAGCTGGTCTTGGAGGAGAGTTTGATGCAACAGCTGTTTTTCCAAATGATTTAACTATCGTGACACCTATTGGGATAGATCATGAGAGTTTTTTGGGAGATAGTATTGAAAAGATTGCTTCTACAAAACTACGTGCCGTACGTAAGTTTGCGATATTGGGTAAACAAGATAATCGTGTTTATAAACTTGCAAAAGAATTTTCACGTAAAAAAGGTATAGAGTTTTTTCGTTATGGTTACTTTTTTACCAAAGATGAGATTGCAAAAGTGAGAAGAACAATACGGACACTAAGACTTCCTAACTTTTTTACAGATAATTTATTGTTAGCCCTTGCTGCTGTAAAATTTTTTGGATTTGAAATCAAACTAAAAGAGTTTGAAGGATTTAAACTTTTTGGAAGAGTACAAAAAATTGCATCAAATGTTACGATTGATGTTGGTCATAATCCTATGGCCGCCCAAATGCTCTTAAATGTTTTTAAAGATAGGCGTATCGTTTTGATTTATAATAGTTACAGTGATAAAGATTATCATAGTATTTTATCAATCTTATCACCGATTATTAAAAGAGTTGAAATTTTGCCGATATACAGTCAAAGAGTTGAAAATCAGAAAATTCTTCAAGAGTGTATCGTATCTTTAAATATCCCATTTGATATCTTTGAAAGTATACACAGTGATGAAGAATATCTAGTATTTGGCTCATTTGCAGTTGTAGAGGAGTTTTTAAAACATCATGCTAAAGAGGTCAAACCCTAAATTACTTCTATTTACTTTTACATCACTTGCCATCACACTGCTTATAGTGGCGATGGTATCACTCTTTTTCTCTTCCAAAACAGTAGATGTCAAACGTCAGGAGATAGCCTTAAGCCAAAAGTTAAAAAAGCTTAAAGCAGATATTGCACAAAAAGAGTACTACTACCAAAATATCAAAGACAATATCGATGAAATGCAAGATCTTGTAGGTCTAAATCAAAAAAACCAAACACAAAATATACATAAAATATTACAAAAATGCACACCTTTTATTAAAAAGATAGTATTGGCATCCTTACCAACAGGTTATCCATCAAAATCCAGACGCATTACCTCTACTTTTGGTTATCGTATGCATCCTATACTCCATGTAAGAAAGTTTCATCATGGGATAGATTTTGGTGGACATCTTGGTATACCAATCAAAGCTACAGCAAACGGTATCATAGAGTTTGCTGGCTACACAAAAGGTGGATACGGTAATCTAGTAATTATAGATCATAGTTTTGGTTTTAAAACACTTTATGGGCATATGCTAAGAAATCTGCAAGTTAAAAAAGGAGATTTTGTCTCTAAAGGAGAAGTGATCGGATACCTTGGAAATACAGGTATGTCCACCGGTCCTCATTTGCATTATGAGATAAAATATATCAGAAATATACTCAATCCATCCGACTTTTTAGTGGCAAACATGCATAGTTTTAACAAGTTATTATTAGAGCAGACAAGAATAAATTGGCAAGCACTCATACGTGCTATGACTAATCAGTATCAAAAGTATGTATCATTTACAAAATAGGATAATGCATATTATGGATATGCCACTCTGCTATCATTATCCTAATACTTACAAGCAGTTTTAAACTATGCATCACCTTTAACCGATACCCAATTATATCAATCTCCGGCTACTTCCTGTGCGACTTGTTTCGCTTTTTTAAGATCTGTTTTTCCACTTCCTAGTTTTGGCATCTCCTCAAGATAGTGGTAGAGGGAAGGTTTCATGAGTGGGTTTAGAGTGCTTTTTGCGATCATCTCTTTGAGACTCTTTTCATCTATGTCACCGTGATAGAGTAGGATTATCTTTTCTCCTTTTTTACTGTCACTTGCACCGGCGGCTACGATATCGATCTCTTCAGGGATGATTTTTCGTATCTCTTCTTCTACTGCACTTAGGCTAATCATCTCACCACCTATCTTGACAAAGCGTGAGTAGCGGTCAACGATTGTCAAAAAGCCATCTTCATCAAGTTTCCCTTTATCACCAGTGATATACCATCTTACACCATCAATCTCTTTGATAACTTCTTGGGTTTTTTGTGGAGCTTTGAGATATCCTTGCATGACTTGTGTCCCACCGATAAGCACCATACCCGCTTCACCGGTTGGTAACTCTTCAAAAGTATCTGGATCTACGATTTTAAGCGATGATCCAGGGAAAGGCATACCAACAGTACCAGCCTTTTGACCTATTTGTAGATGCCAGTATTGGGTGTTTAGAACATCTGGTATATTTGCGCTGATTCCCGGTGTGGTTTCCGTTGTACCATATGCTTCAAAGATATCCAGACCAAATTTCTTTTTAAAGGCAAGACGTACATCGTCTGAAATCTTTTCAGCTCCTCCTACCACAAAACGGATCGATTTAAACATCAATGGTATGAGTTTTCTATTTTTACTATAGATTCTGAAAAATGTAGAGGTTCCAAACAGAAGTGTACCGTGATATTTTGCTGCAAGTTTACCGACATTTTCCGCATCGGTAGGATCTGGTTGACATATAAATGGTACACCCTCAATAAGTGGTGCAAAGGTTGCTACAGTAAGTCCAAAAGAGTGAAATATCGGTAGTGTTGCCATAATCACATCATCATCTTTAAAATTGAGCAAGTTGGTAAACTGTTTGATATTTGCCATAAAATTCTTATGACTTAACAAAATCCCTTTTGGGACACCTTCACTACCACTGCTAAAGAGTATAGCTGCTGTGTTGTGGATGTCTGATTTTGCAAGAAAAAGTTTTTCAAGTAAGATATATGGTAAAAGTTTCATCAATGCCCAGTTACGTAAAATAGTACTTTTTTGGATTTGTGTTTTTAAATCTTCAAGATAGATGACATTGACCTCTTCTAAAACTTCTTCTATATCGATTCCCTTGGCTTTGAGTTTGGTTATAAACTGTTTAGACGTGTAGATTGTTTTGATATCTGCCAATGTGATTGCATGGGCTAGGGCTATTTTATTGGAAGTATAGTTTAGATTTACTACTGTTTTGCCAAGACATAGTGTTGCAAGATTAACGATTGTGCCACCTGCTGAAGCGGGCAGGACGATACCAATATTTTGTTCATCTTTGCTTATCTCTTTAATCTTTTGTGCAAAAGCAAAAACCACTGCCGCTAGCTTATGGTTACTAAGCTCTGTACCAGTTGCATCTGCTACAGAGAGTTTTTCTCCTCTTGATTTTGCCATTTTAAGCCAGTTGTGTTGTATTGGCTTTAGGGTGTCTGTATATTTATTCCATGAATCTATCTGAAGTTCAAAGATTGCTTTTTTGAGTTTTGCTGCATTTGTACCAGAGTCCAACGGTTTACCAAAAGAGACACCGATATCACGCTCTCTCGAAGAGACATTGTGTTTGAGTTTATCATGAGCGAAGGAAAATCTACTTCCCCATAGACCTCTGATGTAAAAAGGGATGATCGGTACATCTATATCTTTGGTGATACGTTCAAATCCTCTTTGAAATTTACCCAGATGTCCATTTCTAGTGATTGCCCCTTCTGGAAATATAGCAACGATTTTACCCAGACTTAGTTTTTCATGTACTGCTTTAAAGGCTTCTTTACTTCCTCTAGCAGAGATAGGGATAACACCAAAAAATCTAAAAAATGGTTTAAGATACCACTTTTCATAAAAACTACGCTCTATCACAAAACTGATACGTCTAGGACAAGCGATGGAGAGTACAATCCAATCTATATAACTTACATGATTTCCCAGCAATAGGGCTGCTCCATCTTTTGGGAAATTTTCAACACCATGAACACGTAGATGATAGCGAAATAGTGCGATAACTTTAAACACTAACCTTAGTAAAAATTGGGGTAGGGTGATAAAAGCATAAAGCGCACCTATGATAACAACAGCGATAAGCATATGAAAGAGACTTTGTGTACTAAGTCCATTGAGTGCACTGTACATGGTTAATCCCAAAAAGATAAGCATAAACCAGTTTTGTACAAAGTTACTGGTTGCCATCACACGACCGAGTTGGTGCGTATGGGCACGGTATTGGATGAGGGCATTGAGTATGACGATCAAAAATCCTCCAAAAATACCGAAGAGTAAAAATTCAGCACCTAAGAGGTAAAGGTTAGAAGTTTTGGTGATAGTGTAGATGATAGCTGCAACACCTATAGCACCGATAGGAATAAGCCCTGTCTCTATGTAACGTTGGGAGAGTTTTGCAGTTAAGATCGATCCGATGGCGATTCCAAGTCCAGCGAGTGCCATAATCCCTTGTGCGATGATAGTATTGTTTTCTCCGCTTACTTCTTTGAGATGCACACCAAAGATCGCCAATACAACTTGTGCAACACCAAAAAAGATACCAAGACCTATGATACTTTCTATGATGACACGGTTAGACAGAGCGATAGAAAAATTTTCTTTGAGATAACCAAAATGCAAATACTTATCTTTGTTAAAGCGAAGTGTACTATCGCCCTCTAAAAAGGTTGGTATCTTTGTTGTAAGCCAGACCTGTACTATGGCAAGAGTGACTAGTATCAAAGCTATCGACCAAACATGCGATAGGATCTGAGATGTACTTTGTTCATGTCCATCGATAAGAGATTCAAAAAAGATTGAAAATACAACAGAACTGAGTAAAATCGCGATAATAGTGACTGCTTGCACAATCCCATTTCCTTCTGTGAGGTGCTCTTTCCCAAACATCTCTTTGATCAAACCATATTTTGCCGGTGAAAAGATAGCACTTTGTGCGGC
>JALULO010000231.1 GCA_027056215.1 Campylobacterales bacterium
TGGATTTATCATTGATTTTAAGTATGATATCCTCTGCTTTTAATCCAGCTTTATCCGCAGGCGTACCTTCAATCGGTGATATCACCGTTAAAGCACCATCTCTCATGCCTACAGTGATACCAAGACCGCCAAATTCACCTTCTGTTTGTACACGCATATCTTTGAACTTCTTAGCATCCATAAAAGAGGAGTGTGCATCAAGGTTTGCAAGTAAGCCCTCAAGAGATTTGTTTACGATATCTGTGATATTGGTTTCATCAACATAGTATTGTTCAACACTTTGTATAACTTTTGTATATTTTGCCAATGCATTTAATCGATCTTGACTGATTCGTGTATGCATATTTGAAGTACTCTTCGCCATCATTGGGGTGTTAAACATCAATGCAGCACCTGCTAAAGTTGTTAAGAAGCCTATTGCTGCTAATTTTGTATTTTTCATTCGATCTTATCTCTCCGTGCAAAATTTTTTAATATATTACTGGGCATTTTAGTACAGTTTATCTAAAAAGCACTTTTAAATGGTTACTACTTTTATCTCTGCTATTTTTCTAAAGGATTTATAGATAGTCGCAATAAGATTTTTTCGATTGTTCTTTAA
Source organism: Campylobacterales bacterium (assembly GCA_027056215.1). Classification (GTDB taxonomy): domain Bacteria; phylum Campylobacterota; class Campylobacteria; order Campylobacterales; family QNZT01; genus QNZT01. The sequence continues at coordinate 602 of JALULO010000231.1, forward strand.
TATTTCATCTTCTACATTTACCATCACAGTGTCAAAAAAGTTATCTATATCTGATTTTAATCCAAAAAGTGCTTCAAGTTCTTTATGATAATTGCTATAGTTTTGTTTTTTCAAATCACTAAATGCTGTATAAAGCTCTCTTTCTGCATCTTCTTGAAATAAATTGGCATCAACTTGTATATCAGCATTTAGCTCCACATCTTTTACGATATTTGCCACCCTTTTAAAGGTTGATGCAACTTCTTTAAAATTGTCTGACTCTACGATCATTTTTAAAGCTTCGATTTTTTGGGTTAGTTCATTGATATCTCGTTCGCCACTTTGTAATACCGCCTGTATAACAGAGGCATTAGCATCAAAATGGTGTAACAACCGTTCGATAAAAAAGTTTTCAAGTTTATCCAAATCCACACCGTTATATGATTGACAAATCAAAGCAAGATCTTTTTTTATATCAAAATCAAATCCACGATCTTGTACAATTTTGATGATACCAACAACAGCACGACGCAATCCAAAAGGATCTTTTGTACCTGTAGGAATCTTACCGACACTAAAAAGAGAAAGAATGGTATCAAGTTTGTTACTCATCGCAACTATGGCTGAAAAATTTGTTGACGGTAAGTCACTCTCTTCGCCATCAGGGAGGTACTGCTCTTTAAGCGCTAGACAAAGTGCTTCATCTTCTCCCCCAATTTTTGCATAATAATAGCCCATAAGACCCTGTAACTCAGTAAATTCATAAACCATGTCAGTTAATAAATCAGCTTTTTCTAACATCACAGTTTTTTGTAACAGTGCGATATCTTCTGTAAGGTTATATTTATCATGTAAAAGAAGCGCGATATTTGACTCTCGTTTACTTTTATCATAGATTGAACCTAATCCCTCCATAAAGGTGATATTTTTAAGTCCATCATTTGAAAGTCCATTTTTGATATCGTTTTCATAAAAGAAAAGTGCATCACTGAGTCTTGGACGAAGTACTTTTTCATTACCTTGGATAACTTGTGTATAATCACTACAAACGGCATTGGAAACGACAACAAAATGATTGCTGAGTTTACCATCTTTAAAAACAGGAAAATAACGTTGATGCTCTTTCATCGAAGTGATGATAACTTCAGGTGGTAACTCTAAAAAATGTTCATCAAATGTACCAAGCAGTGCAGTTGGATACTCTGTAATCGCCACAACTTCTTCTAAAAGTTCATGATCTATCTCTATAGTGACACCATTTGTATCTTCTATCTTGGCAAACTGCTTGTTTATAACATCTCTTCTTTGATCGGCATTGCGGATAACATGGTGTTTTTCTAAAGCTTCAAGATAAGAGTCTATATTTGAAAATGAAAATGGTTCAAAAGTATCTGTTCGATGTACAAAAGTTACTTTTTGGCTCTCTACACCATACAGATGACACGAAACATTTTCCTCTCCTAACATACAAACAAGCCAACGAACAGGTCGTATAAAACTTTTTGATCCATTACCCCATCGCATAGATTTACCAAAATGCAAACTTTGCAAAAACTTTTCTATCATCTGAGATAACAATGCTTTTGCAGATTTTCCCTCAATATCTTTTTCATAAAAAAGAACTTCTTTGCCATTTTTATTCGTTGTTGTGATCTCATCAATGCTAACACTGCATTTTTTGGCAAACCCAAGCGCTGCATTTGTAGGCTTTCCATCCTTATATGCGATTTCAACAGGAGCACCGTAAAAAGTCTCTTTACTTTGGGGTTGTTTTATAGGAAAATTCTCATGTATAAAGACAAGTCGTCTAGGCGTATAATCAAAGGTAAATTGACTTTGCAAATTATAAGTAGACAGTATAGTTTGCCACTTTTTAGTGATATTTGGTAATTCTTTGAGAAATGGAATAGCTGGTAACTCTTCTACCCCAATCTCGATAAGTAAAGGTTGTGTCACAAATGTATCCTCAGTAAAATTTACGGGATTTTATCAAAGTTGTTGTAAGAATTTGTTTAGGGCATCTATAAAAGCCCTTTAGTAGGATTTATTTATGATGTTTATCTCTGTTTTTCTGGGCTGCTTGCAACATAAATCCACGAATCATAAATATCATAAACAACACAAATAAACCCGTCATGATATAGTCTATAATTTGATGCATAATATATCCTCTTTTTACAGAGTATACACTATTTAATAAAATTAATCAAAAACTAAATCAAAAGCACTGATACTTTTTTTGTGTTCAAGTGTGATACTAAAATTGGTAATACGCTTTTTAATCACTTCTTCACCAAATTCAGGGATAACATTGAGTAATAAAAATGTAATCTCTCTTTTTTCTCTATTAATAAAAATAGAATCATATTCACGGACAGTTTTACGCAAATTATAATCATCGATATCGATTTCTGATTTATAGTGGTACATAAATTGAGAAAAGAAGATTTTACGTTCTACTAAATCATCAATTCTCGGGCTATAAATGTTTTGATCATGTACTAAAACATCTGTTGGTTCTTCAAGTTGTAACAATCTTTTTGAATAAAAATTGCTATGGAGGTACTTTTCCATTGACAAGATATAATCTTCTAAAAAGAAATCCATTTTCATCAACTTATCTACACCGTTGATATGGGCTTCGAGGATATCTTTTTGTCGTAAGTAAGATTTATTACTGATACAAAAAAACTTTGTTGTAAGATTTTTTGCTTTGATATTATGAAGTATTTCATGCATAAGGGATTCATCTTCTTTATGAAAAATAACAATATCCATAGAATCTAAAAGTTTAACGTCTATATCATTGATACTGTCAATTGTATAATGGTCAACATCAGAAACATCACGAAAAAGATAATAGTTTAATTTTCGTAAATCATTATTATCTGTAATTAGTGCTATTTGTATGTTTTTTAATTTATTGGTATCAAAAAGTGAAAGTTCTATCAGTGTATCATTATCGAAGGCTATCGAATTTATTTGCTCATCAGTTTGTGTATTTGTCACGGTGTCTCCTCAATTTTCATAAATATTCATTTGCGAATATGTGTATATTGTTAGAAGCAATTAGTGTGCCACATTTAAAATAGTGTTATCTGTATACTATATCGACATATACTAAAATTAAATTAAAATGGGAAGGAAAAAAATAGTTTAAATATACAAGATATCTTAGTTTGCTTCTAATTTTACGATTTTATGATGTGCACCGTTAATCTCAAGAAGATTGATAAAACCAGAGCGATAGACACCTGAATCTAAGCCTATTTTATCTGCTTTGATAAAAGGTTTAAAAAATGGGGTATGTCCAAAAACAACTGTATACGGAAGTTTCTGCTTTGAGAGAATAAATTTATCGCGAATCCAATAAATAATACCCTCTTTTGCTTGCTGTTCCAAGTCTTTTGCCTTAGGATCAATGCCAGCATGAACAAAAAGATAGCTATTTTTATGATCAAGATAATAAGGTGTAAGATCATTTAAAAATACGATGAAATCTTCACTAAAGTCATGATCACGCTGCATCATGTATTCAAGTGATTCTACAGAATTTTTAAAAAATTTATATTGTTTATATGCGCGAATAGAACCATCAATAAAAAAGTTTTCAAAAAATATCTCATGATTTCCACGTAAAAAAACCATATCTTTATCTTTATCTATCGCCCATTTCCGAAGCTTAATCAAATCTCTGATAGTGTAGTAAGAGCCTGCATCATCAAATGTTTTGCCTTCTATCTCACCTGGTTCACCTCGATCCATATAATCACCAAGAAAGATAACCAAACGATCATCTTCATCATGTTCTTTGATATAATCTTCAACTTTTTGATAAATACTATAAGTACCATGAATATCAGGGACAATCAAATATTTGTTATATTTTCTAACTTTACGGGCAGAGGAGAACAAACCTGTAAAGAATTTTTTCATAAAGATTCCTATTTTTGTGCATTTTTACAAACGATATCCCCTGGCTTTAATCCTAAAGCTCTAGCGACGACATGACATTTTACTTTCAGTAAATAATATAGCGAAAACTCTTTATACTCGCTTAAACACTCATAGTTTCCCATGCCCTTTGAAATGATACAATCTGCACTTAAAAATAGTTTTTTAGCTTCAGGTGAAAGTGCATCAAAAACGATCCCAGGCGTGACAACACCGCTATTTATGACCTTAGCCATACGATGAATCGGATCGTCTTTTAAGTCATCAAAACAGATGTCATTGATGATAGGTTTAGATCTTACAAAATAATAAATTTTAATAGCTGGGAATAAGGATTTTAGTGTTTTTATAAACAATGTGTCAAAAACGTTTTCACCAGCATTATCAGCAAGATAAACAACTGTTTTGCTTTTTTTTACGCACTCATACAAATCCTGCAAATCATCTATCGCAAAATCACTTTGCAATACTTTAGCAATCTCTTCTTCAAGATCATACATAAACTCAGAAGCAAGATCTATAACATTACCAGCAACAGCAATCTTTGTTGCGGTAAAAAAAGGATCATCACTCTCATCTATCAACTTTTGACAATACGGCAAAAGTGACTTGGCATGAGAAATCGCCTCTTTTTTTTCTTTTGCATAGATATCATCTCTATGAAGTTTTTCTGCCATCATCTCATACATCGGTGTAGCATTTTGAGGAGGTGTTTGGGATAGGGAAAAAGTTGGAAGCATTTTCGCTGATGCATCAAGTATCTCTTTAGACTTTTGATGATCAAGACCAAGCGTTTGCGTAACACGAAACGCTTGATTAAAGATACATGAAATACACTCAGGCTCTATATTCATATATTATTTTGCGCTTTTAAGTGTATCTGCTATCAAGAAAGCCAATTCAAGTGCTTGGTGCGCATTGAGTCTCGGATCACAATGGGTGTGGTATCTTGAAGAGAGATTTTCTTCACCGATATTTTGACCACCGCCGATACACTCCGTAACATCTTTCCCTGTCATCTCAAGGTGAATACCGCCGGCATGTGTTCCTTCTGCTTGATGGATATCAAAAAAGTTTTCAACCTCTTTAAGTACATTATTAAACTCACGTGTTTTAAAGTTGTTAGAAGTTTTGATGGTATTGCCATGCATAGGATCACAACTCCATAAAACCTTTTTACCCTCTTTTTGCACTGCCTGAAGCAGTTTTGGAAAATAATCACCTACTTTATCCGCACCCATACGTACGATAACATTCATCTTGCCAGATTCATTTTCAGGGTTAAGGGTATCAAGAAGTTTTAGTAAATCATCGACAGACGTTGTTGGTCCAGCTTTCACACCGATTGGATTATCTACACCACGTAAAAACTCTACATGTGCACCGTCAACTTGTCTAGTACGATCACCAATCCAAAGCATATGTGCTGAACAGTCATAATATTTTCCAGAAAGAGAATCTTTTCTTGTCAATGCTTCTTCATAATTTAAAAGCAGTGCTTCATGGGAAGTATATAAAATAGTCTGAGCAAGATTTGGGGCACTTTGCGAATCGATACCACAAGCTTCCATAAAGTTCAATGCTTGTTGAATCTTATCTGAAAGTTCGCTATAACGTTTATCTGCCGTAGTTTCATCAGAAAAATCAACATTCCAACGATGTACTTTACGTAAATCTGCAAAACCACCACGTGCAAATGCACGGATAAGATTTTGTGTGGCAGCTGACTGATTATACGCGCTAAGCATACGATACGCATCAGGTTCTCTAGCATCTTTTGTAAACTCGATGCCATTGATGATATCTCCACGGTAACTTGGAAGTGTGATATCCCCAATCGTCTCATAATCACTTGAACGAGGTTTTGCAAATTGCCCCGCAATTCGTCCTACTTTAACAACTGGCTTACCACCTGCAAACGTTAAAATAACAGACATCTGTAAAAATACTTTAAAGAAATCTCTGATGTTATCTGCATTGAATTCTGCAAAACTTTCAGCACAATCTCCACCCTGCAATAAAAAAGCGTTACCTTCGGTAGCATCTGCCAATTGTGTTTTTAAACTTCTTACCTCTTCAGCAAATACCAAAGGTGGGTAATGCGCCAACTGTTGCTCAACTTCTTGTAATAATTTTTGATCTTTGTACGTAGGTTGTTGCAAGATAGCTTTATCTCTCCAACTCTGTAAATTCCAACTATTCATGTTTGCCTCTATTTTAAAATTTTGGTATTATAGTGATAATTTGTTTTAAAATCAAATTTTATGCTATAATAAATTAAAGTTTTTGTTTAAGGAATTGATTATATGGAAGTTTTATCCGTCTTGCTTGTTGGTTCAATTGTCACCTATCTGATGTACCAAAATATAAATAAAG
>JALULO010000232.1 GCA_027056215.1 Campylobacterales bacterium
ACTTATAATCGATCCAGTTTGATACAAAAGGAGTAAATAATGAATGGATTTTTAAAAAGTACAGGTCTTATGATCTTAGCAGGTGCTTTGGTGGGTGTATCCGCAGCAAAAATAGAGATTACCCCAACACTTTCTAAACAGATTTCTAAAAAAGAGAAGACGTTAGATGATAGCAAAGTGATGCTTGGTATTCGGGGTACAGCGTTTATCAATGACAATGTAGGTCTTCAAGCAGTTTTAGAATCTTCTAACAACAATAAAACACTTGGAACAGGTGGCACTTATGGTAAAAGTGATATTGAAAGAGGCACACTAAATGCTGTTTATGAAGTGACGGGTCATAGAGTACGTCCATATGGTGTTGTCGGTGTTGGATATGAAAGAACCCATGATGATAGTTTACATACTGTAACACATAACAATGACGACTCTCAAGTATTTTACAATGCCGGTGTTGGTGTAAAATTTGGTATCAATAAAAATATTGATCTTGTAACGGAAGTTAAAGCTATTCATAAAGTAGAAAATAGTGATGATGATATCATAGGTACAGTTGGTGTGGGTGTAAAATTTGGTGAAAATGCGCAAAAAACACCAACTTGTGCAGCCCCTAAAGCACTCTCTTTACAACAGTTCTCAAAGATGTGTAAAACACCGACTCCCGCTCCTGTTGCGGTAGTATCTACAGCGCCTGTAGTTATGCCTGTACAGCCACAACAAGTCGTTCAAAATGTTCGTGTTCAACAACCCGTAGAACAACAAGTGCAAACTCCAGAAAACTGTGTCGTTGAAGTAGATCAGAGTGTTGAAGTTCCTGCCGGAGATGTTATCCCTGAAGGTGAGTATGTACAGATGGCTGCACTTTTTAAAGGAAATGGTACTTTGTTGACTAGTAAATTAGAAAGAAAAAACTATCCTTATACTATGTATAATACTAAGCGTTTTGGAAAAGATGCTACTTTAGTACTTGTAGGTCCGTATGAAAGCACTAAAGAAGCACGTGTTGCATTAAGATATCTTAAGCGATTATCTAGAAAAGCATTTATAAAAAGATTTCCATAAGCAAATCACAAACGGAGAAATCTCCGTTTGTAAGCATCTCTTGTTAACACACTTCATTTCCTCTCTTTTTTATTAAATATTTTTTTCTCATAACCGATATACGCATAGAATATATTATATATACGAGGAATTTTGATGAAAAAATTAAAGCTTATAACAGCTGCGTTATGCTCTGCTATTGTACTTCAAGCTGCACAGGATCCATTTACCTACCATCTTAGTGGTTATTTTGGTAAAAATATGGCAGATAAAAGTTCAAAAATGCGTAATGATACGCTTTATGGAATCAGAGCAACCACGATGCTTACCAGTTTTTATGGTTTGGGTATCGGATATGAGAGAATTGATAAGATAGATATCAAAGATAGTTCTAAAACTGTAGATCTCCAGCGTATCTATACAGAAGTTGAAGTTGATGGTGAAGAACAGTATCATGTAGTTCCATACATAACATTTGGTGTTGGTTATGAGTTTTTGAGTGATGACGTTATAGTAGAAGGTAATAAATATGATGTATCACAAGCTTATGTTAGTGCAGGTTTGGGTTTTAGATATAACTTTATCCCCGAACTAAGCATGATGTTGGAAGCAAATGCGCTGTGGAAAACAGATACTTCAGATTTATCATATAATGGTATCTTGGGATTAGTTTATCATATAAATGCAACAACATGTGACAATACTTACGTAACACAGCGCATGAAAGAGCGACCTCAGGATAGAAATATTATTCATACTGGTAGTGTAAATAACGTTTCTGGCTGGCGTAAACATGCAAATATAACAGAGCCAAGTATAGTGACCCCTGTAAAAACAGCTATAAGATATAAAAGAAAAATAGTTCCCGTACGGACTTTACATCATAATAGTGTTATCATAGATGCAGTAAAAACTCAGAGAAAAGTACATAAACACATCACAAAACGTAGACATAAAAGTGTCATTAGAAAAAATGGTGAATTTTATATCATGTTAGGTGCATTTAAAGAAAAAAAATCCATTCATGGTATGGTTTCTAAACTTGAAAAAAAGGATATCGCTTATCTTTTAAAAGATAATCATAAAAAGGGATTAACCTATGTTGTAGCCGGAGCTTATAGCAATAGGTTAGCTGCCCAAAAAGAGTTACATAAATTAAGAAAGATACAAAAGGATGCTTATATAGCAAAAATGAACTAGCTTTTTGTTACAATCAAAGTATGAAAAGCATTATCAAGAAAATAGAAAATAAAGAACGTTTAACATATGAAGAAGGGGTTAGGCTTTATGAGCTTGATCTCTTTACCCTCGGAACACTTGCAGATACTATCCGCCGTGACAAATGGCAAAATAAAAGTTTTTTTAATATAAACAGACATATAAACCCTACCAATGTTTGTAAAGATGTTTGTAAATTTTGTGCCTTTAGTGCAAGTCGTAAAAATCCTAATCAATATACTATGACGCATGAAGAGATACTAAAGATTGTAGAAGATGCTACTCAGCGTGGTGTCAAAGAGGTACATATCGTCTCTGCGCATAATCCTGATGCAGGATTGCAGTGGTATATGGATATCTTCAAAAAGATTAAAGTTGCATATCCTGATATACATGTTAAAGCGCTAACTGCTGCTGAAATCAATTTTCTAGCCCAGTCGTACAATAAAAGTTATGACGAAATCATCGACATGATGATTGAAAACGGTGTTGATTCCATGCCAGGTGGCGGGGCTGAAATATTTGATGAAGAAGTCAGAGCTTTTATCTGTAAAGGTAAAGTAAGCAGTGATGAATGGTTTGAGATACACAAACTTTGGCACAACAGAGGTCACATGTCAAATGCTACGATGCTTTTTGGGCATATCGAGCAAAAACATCATCGTATTGATCATATGGTCAGACTTCGTACCCTTCAGGATGAAACAGGTGGCTTTAATACCTTTATCCCACTTGTCTATCAAAGAGAAAACAACTTTTTAAATGTTGAAAATTTCCTCTCATCACAAGAGATTCTGAAAACGATGGCTATAAGCCGTATCATGCTTGATAATTTCCCTCATATCAAGGCATACTGGGTTACATCTACAGTTAATCTTGCATTGGTTTCACAAGCTTATGGTGCAGATGATCTTGATGGTACGATAGAGAGAGAATCTATCAATTCAGCTGCTGGTGCAAATAGTGCAACAGGTATGGTTTTAGATGAATTTATAGCATTGATTCGAAACAGTGGCTATACACCGGTGGAGAGAGATAGCCTCTACCATGAACTAAATGTCTTTTAGACTCTTTATTTTATTGTGTTATCATGAAATATGATTAAGATTTTAATAACACTTTTTATGGCGGTTACGCTGGCTTTTACAGCACCTTTACACTCGATGCGTGCAGAATATGATATATCATATGCGATTTTTGGTGTCATTGGACACTCTTCTGCGTCGTTAAAAGTTGCTAAAAATACGTATACAATCCATATAGAAGCACGTGCAGCAGGTATTGCAAAGCTTATGAGTAATAATAGAGTAGAGATATATGAAAGTCGGGGTACGATTAGCGAGGGGAGATTGATCCCAGATGTCTTGGAAATCCATACTAAAAAAGGAGAACATTTTAGTGCATCAGAGTATTACCATTTTGATTATGCACATCAAAAGATTCTTCATGTAACACAGATGAAAGATAGTGTCGGGGTTGATGAGAAAAAAGAAGTATTATCCTATTTTGCAAAAGATGATATCTTAACCCTCTTTTTTAATCTGCCTCGTTATCTGAAAAAAAATCCTTGTATTACAAAAACATGTATTTTCAGAGCAATTGGTGCCAATAAAAAAGATGGGAATGTAGACATACAGAAAATAGGGAAAAATTTTAAAGTACGCCTTCATCGTCGTATCTTTGCTAGCAAAGAAGGTGAAATGATGGTACATCTAACACCTCAGGGTATCTGTGATAGTGCTTTGTTAAAAGATGTGATCTTTTTTGGTGATGTAAAGTCAAAGGCTACTAAAATAGTATATTAATACCGCACCAACAAAAATACAGAAGGATTGATAAAAATGATACTGATAGCAGGACCGTGTGTTATAGAGAGTCGTGATAATTTGATGCGTATCGCGGAGGGCTTAACACGTTATAAAGAAGATAATGAGATTGATTTTTACTTTAAAGCCAGTTTCGACAAAGCAAACAGAACATCTTTGGATAGTTTTAGAGGTCCGGGGTTGCATGAAGGATTGAAGTTACTTGAAGAAGTCCAAAAAGAGTTCGGCTATAAACTGTTAACAGATGTTCATGAAGGGTGGCAGATAGAAGAGGCTTCTCATGTTGTAGATGTTTTACAGATTCCGGCATTTTTGTGTCGTCAAACAGATTTATTGGTTGCAGCTGCCAAAACAGAGTGTGTTGTCAATGTTAAAAAAGGGCAGTTTATGAATCCATCCGATATGGAATACTCAGCGTTAAAAGTACTACAAAGCCGAGGTGTTGATGAAGCCACATACGATAAAAGTGCTGATGCAAAGATGTGGCTGACAGAACGTGGGAGTAGTTTTGGTTATGGAAATCTGGTTGTTGATATGCGTTCACTTGTGATCATGAGAGCATTTGCCCCAGTGATTTTTGATGCTACCCATGCTGTGCAGATGCCAGGAGGAGCGGGAGGAAAAAGTACTGGAAAACGAGAGTTTGTACCGCCACTTTCCCGTGCAGCGGCTGCTTTGGGTGTAGATGGATTCTTTTTTGAGACACATTTTGACCCCTCAATCGCCCTTAGTGATGGTCCAAATATGTTGCCTCTTGAAGATTTGTATCAAAGTATTGAGACGATTAAAAAGATTCAATCTGTTCTTTAATATGTCGATATTGTAGTATTACTTATAAAGGTTATGGATGCAACAAAACGATGGAAGAAGTACGCTCTATAAACTCGGTGACAATTTTATTGCATTGATGGTTTTACAGGGTGTTAACTACCTAGTACCTTTGATTGTCTTTCCTTATTTGGTTAGAGTGCTGGGTATTGACGGTTTTGGTTTGTACAACTTTATCTTTTATGTGATATGGATGGGTGTGGTTATCAGCGATTATGGGTTTGATTTAACGGCTACAAAACTTGTTTCTATTCATAGAGAAGATAAAAAAAAGTTACATGAGATATTTAGTGCTGTGATGCAAATAAAGCTTCTTTTGGCATTTGCTTTTTTACTTTTTTTAACACTTTTGATTTTACTTTTTGATAAGTTTGCGAAAGATGCACTGCTGTATTATTTGGCATTTGGCTTTGTGATTGGACAAGCACTATTTCCTGTCTGGTTTTTTCAGGGCATTGAACGTATGCGTTATATCACGTTACTTAATGGTATTTCTAAACTAATCTTTACACTTTTGATCTTTGTTTTTGTGCATAGTAAAGCAGATTTAGATCTTGTATTTTTGTTTAATGCATTGGGATCTATTATCGCAGGTGTATTGGCATTGATTATTGCTACTAAGCAGTTTGGTGTCAAATTTATACCACAATCATATGAAGTGTTACGATTTTATCTTATAGATGGCTGGTATGTTTTTCTCTCCCGTATAGCCGTTGAGATGTATACCTCTTTAAATATCGTTATATTAGGTCTATTTGTAAATGATACTACCCTTGGGTACTTTTCGATTGTTGAAAAGATCATACGTGCACTTGGCAATATATTAGAGCCTTTAACACGTGCTGCATATCCTTATCTGGCAAAGTTGCATCAGAGCTCCTATAAGGATTTTTACCGTAAAAATATCCAACTTTCACTTCTCATCGCACTTTTGATGATCCCTTTAACGTTTGGGGTATATAGTTATGTACAAGAGATTCTTTCTCTTATCTCTGGTAAAGAAGTGACACCTTTGATGTTACATATGTATCATATCATGGTGTGGATATTGGTGGTTTATCTTTATGGAAGTCAATTTACCAACATGTTGGTGATTCTTGAGAAAACAAAAATTTTAAATATAATCGTGGTGATTGCTTTGATCTTAAACGTGACTTTGGGGCTGGGCGCACTTTGGTTTGATGGTGTGATAGGGTTTACGTATATTTATCTTTTTATAGCACTATTTATTTCTACAATCAAAGGCTATTTTGTCTATTTTAAATATAAAGAACAGGTGTAAATATGGGTGTCATTCTTACAGAAAAATATGCACATTTGATTGAAAAAAAAGGTTTTGATAAGCTTTTTCATATGGGCTTGTCTTTTTTCCCTTTACTAAAAGATGTTGCTAAAAGTGGTAAGCTTAGGGAACTGAGTTCTTTTGCTATTTGGGAAGCAAAACATACGCTAGGACTTTATGGTAAAAAATCATATCTTCAGTTTGATGATACCAAACCTTTGGTTTTAGATGAAGGAAGTGATATCCGCAGACTTGACTTTACACTTTTGGGCAAAAAACCATATCACATTGCAAAAAATCCTCATTCTTGGAGAGTGCGTTTTGAAACATCTAAAGGAGTTTTATATGGAACTTTGGCGGATGACAATAAAACATTTTATAGAAGTGAAGATAACGGTAAAACACTCCAAAAACTTCACCATTTTGACGAGATGATCATGTCACTGTTTGTAACCCAAAACCAGAGTATCTTTGTTTGTACCGCAGGGATTGTTTATAGAAGTGAAGATGATGGTGCTTCTTTTGAAGAAGTTGTACGTTTAAGTAATCCAGGACATCATGAAAGTTATATCTTCCATATCAATGGTTTTACACAAAACAATCATGGTGAGATCTTTATGGGTGAGTACGGCAATGTTGCCAAAGATGGACGATGGATGAATGTTGCAAATA
>JALULO010000233.1 GCA_027056215.1 Campylobacterales bacterium
TGGTATGGGGCTTTTGTTCTATCAAAGTGCGATGAGCCGAGATTATCCAGTTATCATGGGAATACTGATAATCTCTGCATTTTTAACATTGATAGGAAATATTATCGCTGATTTGGTACTGTTAAAATTGAACCCTCATTTTAAAAGAGGGTAAGTATTAGGATGTTTTAATCTCCAAACAGTGCTTTAAGAGCATCTGGATTGTTTTGTGGTGTATCGTCGCTGCTTTCACCTTTTTGTGTAGATCCGCCTGTTTCTGCTAACTCTATCTCAAAACCTGTAAGCATGGCAGCTAAACGGATGTTGATACCACTTTTACCGATTGCTTTGGATTTTTGATCCCCAGGTAGGGTAACGATAGCTTTTTCACCTTCTATTCGTACTGCTGAGATGATAGCTGGTGACATAGCACGTGCTACAAATTTTTCCGGTATACTACTGTATTCGATACAGTCTATATTTTCACCATGTAATTCTTTGCTGACGGCATTGATACGTACACCTTTTGTTCCTACAGTAGCACCTACAGCGTCAACATTTGGTGTAACAGTTGAAAGTGCGATTTTAGCTCTTTCTCCTGGGATTCTTGCACTTGCATGGATAATGACGAGTTCATCTTTGATTTCAGGAACTTGAAGTTCCAAAAGTCTTTCTAAAAATTTTGGAGATGTTCTAGATACTTCGATTTGCATACCTAACTTCTTATCTATATAAACACGACGGATTACAGATTTTATAGTATCTCCGGGTTTAAACTTCTCACCTTTTATTCGGCTTTTCATGGGAAGTATAGCTTGCACTTCACGATACTCTAAGTATGTATTTTCATCACCGTCAACACGCGTTACAGGCGCACTGATAAGTTCTCCAATTTTATTTTTATACTTGCCAAAGATATTTTGTTCGAGTAATCTTTGGATATGGTATTCAAGTTCTTTATAGAGTATCGCAGCAGCAGTTCGTCCCATATTGTCAAGGCTAAGCTGGTAAGTGATTTCATCACCGATTTCCAGATCTGGATCAGCTTCTTTTGCATCAGAAATAGCGATATATTTCTCACCTTCTTCTGTGTTTTCTTGGAGTTTTTCATCATCATCTGGAACAACAAGAACTTTTTGAAAAAGGGTAAGTTCTTTATTCTTTTCATCAATATGTACAGTATATTCATAATCTTCACCAAAAACTTTTTGAGCTGTTCTGATAAGGGCTGTAGAGACTGCCTCTTTTGCTTCAGCCATTTTGAGACCTTTTTCATGTGCAATAGACTCTATGATATTTACAATTTTTTCCACGCTTTGCTGCTCCTTTGTCAATAGTAAATTTTTTTGATTGTGCCGCGATGTGTAGTAATTTTTGGATTATACGTAAAAAGTGCTTAATATATTATTTATTGAAATATTGCTATACTCTGTTATAAAATAATAAAGGGTATGTTTATGACATTGAAACTAGCGAAACAAGATAAAGATGCTAAACAAAAAAGTGTAAAACTTGAGGATATTGCAAAAGATTTAGAAAAGAATGGACAAAAGATTTTCTATTTTGATCAAGATAATGCACATAAAGATCTTGTATCATTGGTAGATTATTTTGAAGAAAAAGGATTGAGTGTCTATCTTAGAGAAGTTAAATTTGGTTTAGATGAAAATGATTACATGTACGAAGTACATATCTTATAAGGTTTTTTTTGCGTAAAAAATTATTTATTGAAACACTTGGCTGTGCAATGAATGTTCGCGATAGTGAACATATGATTGCAGAATTGACAAGTAAAGAAGATTTTGATGTTGTAGAACATTATACAGATGCTGATTTGATTTTGATCAATACCTGTAGTGTACGTGAAAAACCTGTACAAAAACTTTTTTCGGAAATAGGGCACTTTAACAAAAAGAAAAAAGAGGGTGCAAAGATTGGTGTATGTGGTTGTACCGCGAGTCATCTAGGTGATGAGATTATCAAACGAGCACCTTATGTAGATTTTGTATTGGGTGCTAGAAATGTTTCTAAGATTACAGATGTTCTGGATAAAAAAGGTGCTGTTGAAGTAGATATCGACTTTGATGAGAGTAGTTATGCTTTTAGTGACTTTCGAAACTCTTTGTATAAAGCTTATGTAAATATCTCCATAGGGTGCGATAAAAAGTGTACATTTTGTATCGTTCCAAATACACGAGGAGATGAGATATCTATACCGCCAGAATTGATTGTACAAGAAGCTCGTAAAGCGGCACAAAGTGGTGCAAAAGAGATTTTTTTGCTTGGGCAAAATGTTAACAACTATGGTAAAAAGTTTAGTGATGGCAAAAAAGGGATTGATTTTAGTGATCTTTTAGAGATGGTTAGTGAGATTGAGGAAGTAGAGCGTATTCGTTTTACCTCTCCACATCCTTTGCATATGGATGATAAGTTTTTACAAGTGTTTGCAAATAATCCTAAAATTTGTAAATCTATGCACATGCCTTTACAGAGTGGTTCGACTAATATCTTAAAAGAGATGAAACGTGGATATACCAAAGAGTGGTTTTTGGATCGTGCATTTAAACTTAGAGAGATGGTGCCAGATGTTCATATCAGTACAGATGTAATCGTTGCTTTCCCTGGTGAAAGTGAAGCGGATTTTGAAGAAACGATGGATGTTGTGGAGCAAGTTCGTTTTGAGCAAATGTTTAGTTTTAAATATTCACCAAGACCTTTAACCAAAGCAGCTGATATGGTACAAGTAGATCCTGAAATCGCTTCGAAAAGATTAAAACGATTGCAAGATAGACAGACAGAGATTATCGATGAGATTTCTGCAAGGCAGATGGGTAAAGTTTATGATGTCTATTTTGAAGAACTTAGAAGTGGTGGCGGAGTTGCGGGTCGAAGTGATAACAATTTTATGATTCAAGTTCAGGGAAGTGAAGAGCTACTCGGCAAAATAGTACCTGTAAAGATTACAAATCCAAAAAGGATGGTTCTTTATGGGGAAGTTGTTTAGTAAACAGACTAAACGTAAAATCTTATTATATCTTTTGCCTCCTCTGGCTTACGGTATGATCAGATTGTTGTATGCGACATGTGAAAAACGTTTTTCCCTTCCTTCCTCAAAGGTAAATGTGCCTTGTTTAGTAGCATTTTGGCATGGTGAGATACTTATGAACCCATTTTTACACCAAAAATTCTTCAAAGATGCTAAAATGTCAGTAATGATTAGTGAACATTTTGATGGTGAGTTGATTGCAAAAATCGCAAAATATTTTGGATTTTCGTCTATTCGGGGAAGTAGTTCCAGAGGTGCTATCAAAGCATTAAAGATGAGTTTGAGATTGATTGATAGTGGTGGTGGTATAGCTATCACACCGGATGGTCCAAGAGGTCCTTTTCATTCAGTGGCTGATGGTATTGTTACCCTTGCACAAAAAAAAGATATACCGATTGTTGTCTATCGCTATAAAGCATCGTCATTTTGGCAGTTAAAGAGTTGGGATAAGTTTATCGTTCCTAAGCCGTTTTCTACACTTGAATTTTATGCCAGCGAGCCTTTTTATGTGACTGGTTTATCTAAAGAAGAATCGAAACAAATGATTAAGGAAAAGTTGAACTATGTTTAAAGTTATTTTTACAACACTTGTTCTTTTTATCGTAGGAATGGTACTTTTTTTCTTTGGATTTAGTGATTCATACAAATACTCTATGGAAGCAAGGATGAAATATTTTTTGGGTGAGTATAAGGAAGCTAGAGTTTTAGCAAAAAAAGCTTTTGATATTGATCCCTATAATAAAATGGCATTTTCTATTTTGGCACAAAGTAAGATTTCAGCTGAATTGGTTGACTATGTAAAAGATGCAGATCACTATCTTTTAAAGATAGAACAATTAAGTGGAAGAAAAGATTTTAGTGATCGAGATAAAATAAAAATCAAAATGATGACTGAAGTGATGATGGAAAAGTTTCACAAATTAAATCCTACTGTGATGACAGATAAAGAACTCTATGCCGAGTGTATTAAACGTTTCAAAAAATTTAAAACGATTCATGATCAACTATTTTAACGACCATAAAAACAACTTTCTTACCTATCTTGAAAAAAATTTAAACTATAGTCCTCTTACTATATATACCTATCGTATTAATCTTACTGAAGCATTAAAATATGTTGATATTGTTTATGAAAATGAACATTATAGTATGGATTTGATGCCGTATCGAATGTATATCATGGAAAAAAACCGTAAAACAATTTATAAAAAAATTAGTATATTTAAACGTTTTGTGACATATCTTAAAGAATCGGGATTGGTGATTAGACTTTTACAGGATAATAGTATCAAAGTTCCTAAAACATTACCTAAACCAGTTTCTACTAAGTATATATTTGAAGTACTTTCTAACTGTGAGCAGGAAGAAAAAGCTTTAATATTGGTAGCGTATTCATTGGGTTTACGTGTTAGTGAAATTTCAAATTTAAAAATAGAATCTATAACAAATGGGTGGGTAAGGATTAAAGGAAAAGGTGATAAAATCAGGCAATTACCGTTGTTGAAAAATGTACAAACTGAGCTTACTTCTTATATGAAGGCTACTTCTAATGTTGTATATCTATTTGAAAAATCAGGAAAAAAGCTGAGTGAAAATCAGATACGATATAGATTACAAAAAGTATTTAAAAAAGCTGGTATTAAAGTTACACCACATCAGTTTCGGCATGCATTTGCAACAGATTTACTTGAACATGGAGCCAGGATTACGGATGTAAGTCTTCTTTTGGGACATACTTCATTGGAAACAACACAAATATATACGAAATTGAGTAGTAGTACAAAAATGCAATATTATCAAAAAGCACATCCTTTGTGCGGGGAGTTAGATGAGTCTACTTAAATCTCTGAAAAAACGCTTGGTATATCAATTTATTGCTGTTATTATTTATGAAACGACGTGTAGTATTAAAATTCAACGCATTCAAAATAGTGAAATCATATTTGAAGAAGAAAAACGTTTTGATATACCCTCTAAAGATAAATTAAGTGACGCGTGTATCACCTATTTAGATACTTTGCAAGAAGCCTTAGAACAAACATATATATCTCTTTTTTTAAATACACATGGACAAGGTATAGTACCATCTTGTACTAAGAATGCATATGAAAAATTTCATATTGATTATGACAGTGTAAAACATGTATGTATAGATAGTAGTTATTCTGTATATGCCTCTGTGATAGATATCAGATGGGTAGAAAAGATATTCACACGTACAGGAATAGATTTTATATTTTCGCCGTTTTTAATTTTGGATGACTTGATTAAACTAACACAGCGTTCTGTGGATACAACGCTTTATCTTCTATCTGGTGTAAATTCTATTACAATTATGATATTTAGTGATAAAAAGTTTTTATATGGTACGTTTATCAATATTGCAAAAGAAGAAGATTTATTAGATAGTGAATTTGAAAACAATTCTTTTGCCGAAGCTTCTATGGAAGATGAGATGATGGATGAAATAGATTTAGATCTTGATATAGATACATCAGAAGAAGAGATTGATGATATTTTGGATTCTGATTTAGAACAGATAAGCAAAGAAGATGAAGTAATTAAAATTAAAAATAAATTATTTGGTCAAGATTTACGACTTGTAAAATATTTAGATGCATCTCTTCGAGAATTTTACGATAGTGATTTATACGATAGTGATTTTGTAAGTCAAGTAGTTTTATTTGATAGTGCACAAATAAATTCTGAAGTACTCTCTCATATAGAAGAAGAATTACTAGTAAATATACTAGTGATACCTACACAAATCGATACACAGTTAATATATTTAAGTCAAAAAGAGGTTGGATACGATGCATAGCTTTATTAAGCCTAGAAAGAAAAAATTGTTTGATGATATGACTACACTATGGTTGTTTTTTATTATAATAGTCTCTACGGGGCTTTTGATATTTGGTTTTATTATTTTTTATAAATCTTCTTTCTATATTAAGATGTTAGATCCTTTAGAAAAAAACAATACTAAATATACACAAATAGTAAAACAATTAAACAATAATATTGCGTTAATTAATATGCAAGTTACTCTTGATAAAGATGTAAAAGAGACCAATATTATATTAAAGCAAAGCATGAAAAATTTGTTTGATCTTATCCCTGATCAGATTACTTTAACAAGTGTTGTAATGCAAAAAAAATCTTTGCTATTAAAAGGGTATACCAACGCAGTTGAGTCATATACATTATTATTGGAACCACCTTTAAAATCAATTTTTACGAAAAGTATAGTTAAGTTTTCAAAAGATAAACAAGGTCATGTTATATTCGAATCATATAATAGTATGGACAATCTAAAGGAAAATAATGAATCAGACACGAAATAGTAAAACATTGAAATTTATTATATATATCATGCTTTTTCTTGTTATATTGATGCTTTTTGTATTTCTTTTTGTTATTCCAGGTATTAGAGAATATAAATTAAAAAAAGCACAGTATTTACATTTGCAGAATGCAAATACAAAATTAGTAAAAATGCAAACAGATTTGGAATCAAAACTCGCATTATTGAGAACAAAACATGCTTTGGAAATACAATCATTTTCTAATGATTTTAATCAAACAGAATTTTTATCGTTTTCTCGAAAGTTTTTTGATAATGTTAAACTTACACCTAAAGATAAAGTGAAAACAGAAAATGGATTAGAATTGTATGAATTTAGTGCAGATTTTAGTGCGAAAACACCGATACGATTTTATAACTTTGTTGATGGTTTGAAAAATTTAAAGAGTATTGTAAAAATAAATTTCCCTATAAAACTCACGTCTCAAAATAAAGCTATCAAATTAATTTTTAACATGAGTGTATACCGTCTAAAA
>JALULO010000234.1 GCA_027056215.1 Campylobacterales bacterium
AAGTGAGATTAAAGATATGTTTGAGAGAGTTGTAGAGTTGTGAAAATAATTTTATGTTAGCAAATCGTTAAGTAACAGCCACTCTAAATTTATTGACTAGCAAGTTTTGTTAACTATTTCTCTTCTCGGTAAAGCTTATTATTTATCCGATAGTATGCACCATATATTTACCCTTATGAGATTGGGCTATAACATTTTGTTTTATTTTAGTAGATGAAGTTTGTGGGTTATAGGTAACTTGAACTATTTTTTTTCCTTTTGATCTTAAGTATTCTTCTACTGCAATATTGTGTGGTTCATTTCCCCAATCCTCTCCGATTACAAAAATATCAACATCCAACTCTTTGCAATTTGTTACATATTCTAACTTTTCATAAGATACAACATCATCTACACATTTTAGTGCTTTTAACATTTCCATTCTTTGCTTTAACGGTATTACTGGAATATTTGGTTTATAAGAGTTTACTACTTCATCAGAAGCAACACCAACTACTAGCGTATCACCCAATGTTTTGCAGTATTCCAACAAAGCTAAATGACCAACATGTAACAAATCAAAAGTTCCAACAGTATATACAATCATAATTCAATCTCCTTAGATAATCTTTATTGTGCTACAGTACCATAATTATTAGAAATAGTAGTGATATTTAAAAAATAATCAAATAAAGGACTTATCTTATGTCAAACAAAAACGCTAAGAGTATAGAAAACCAACAACCAACTATTTTATCTTATGTTAAAGATTTACCAAATCTTTTATCTCTTTCTGGATTGGCTTGTACTGTTTTAGCTATATATTTTAGTATTAAGGGTCAATATGGGGCAGCTATGATTGGTATGGTTTGGGCTGTTGCTTTTGATTGGGCTGATGGGTTGGTCGCAAGAAAATTAAAAGGTAGAACGCCTACAGATGCAAAATTTGGTGGGCAACTTGATGTACTCATAGATATAGTAAGTTATGGGGTGACTCCTGCTATTTTACTTTTAAGTTATGGAAATTTTCAACCTATATATCTCATAGGTGCATTTATCATGATATCGGCTGCTGCCATTCGACTTAGTTATTTTAGCACTTATGGATTAGCAGGTGGTACAAAGTATACAGGACTTGCTCTTGATAACAATAGCCTGATTTTGGTTTTTGTATTTTTGTTTGAGAATATGGTAAGTCATGGTACTTTTTCAATCATTTTATATGTTAGTGGAATTGGACTTGCTATTTTAAATGTATCAGAGATCAAAACACCAAAACTTTCAGGAAATCCTAGAAATGTCTATCTACTTGGAGCTTATACTTTAGGGATAACGACTATTTATGGCTTACAACTTATATAAAATTAATTTAAATACAATATCTAAAATAACTTAATATTTAAGATGGCTTATTTGGGACTATGGAGGTGGTTTTGTTAAAACAAAAATATAGCTACACTTTTATACATCTGTTTGACACCTAAGATTATTTTGGGTTTTAGTGACTATTATATAAAAACAAATAGTCGATATATATGAAAAAAGGAAACAATGATGAGAATTTATGCGCCATGGGAAAAAACTTTTAAAAAGATTTCAACCCCTTTTGAACATTTTTTACATGCCCAGACTACGACAGGTATCATTTTGATGTTTATGACACTCTTGGCTTTGGTACTTGCTAACTCACCAGTTGCAGAAATCTATAGTAATTTTTTCCATACAAAAGTAAACTTTACGATTGGTTCATGGGAGTTATCGCATACTATCCACCATTGGATCAACGATGGGTTGATGGCTATATTTTTCTTCATCATTGGATTGGAAATAAAAAGAGAGATAGTTGTCGGTGAACTTTCAAATATGAAAGTTGCAATTTTACCAATTTTATCTGCTATAGGTGGTATGCTTTTACCGGCACTTATATACCTTAGCATCAATCATGGCAATGCAGGCTCTGCTGGTTGGGGTATACCTATGGCTACAGATATCGCCTTTGCTATTAGTGCATTGGTTCTTTTGGGAAAAAGGGTTTCCCCAGCCCTTGTAACTTTTTTAGTCGCACTAGCTATCGTAGATGATCTTGGTGCTGTTTTAGTTATAGCCATTTTTTATACTGATCAAATCAATTTATTGCCACTACTCTTAGCGGGTCTATCATTTTTGATATTGATTGCATTTAATCGTTTTGGTATTCGCATGATTTTACCTTATTTTATCGTGGGGTTATTTATGTGGTTTTTCATGTTAGACTCTGGTGTACACGCGACTATAGCCGGTGTTATAGCTGCATTGGCGATACCATCAAAACCAAAACGAACACCACTTGACTTTTCCGAGCATGTTAAAAAACTACTGGATGAATATGATCGCTATCCTGTAGAAAAAGGATATATGCTCCATGAAAGACAAAAGGCAATCTTGATCAATATAAAAGATAGCATAGATGCCACAGGTACACCTGCATCAAAGTTAGAAAATGATTTACACTTGCCTGTAGCACTCATAGTTATCCCTCTATTCGCCTTGGCAAATGCTGGGATTGCAATAGATTTTTCCTCTATCGGTGAAACGATTACAACACCTGTGTCGATGGGAATCATCGCCGGATTGATCTTGGGAAAAGTGATCGGTATCTTTGGTGTGGCATGGCTTGCTATCAAACTTGGTATCGCAAAATTACCAAAAGGAAGTACCATAAATCAACTCTTTGGAGTGTCCTTTTTGGGAGGAATCGGTTTTACGATGTCTATCTTTGTTGCAGATTTAGCCTTTCCTGGCAATGAAGCCTTGATCTTTCAAGCGAAAGTGGGAATCTTAGCAGCTTCACTATTTGCAGGATTGTTTGGGTTTTTGTGGTTAAGATTTATAGCATCGAGTAAATAAGAAAAATCCTAAACTCAAACTCCTTGCAAACTAAGACTAACGCGTCCTCTTTCACGATCGATTTCAATCACTTCGATCCGTGGCAGGTACTGGTTTAAAGAGAGTGCTTCTAAAGGGTGAGAGATACGTTTCTCACTCATTTTAGAGATATGAATCATACCATCATTTTTAAGCCCGATATCTATAAAAGCGCCAAAATCCGCTATATTTCTTACAATACCCGAAACGATACTTCCTTTGTGTAGTGTATCGATGTCGGTTACATCATCACGAAATGGGATGGCAGGTAGTTCACTTCTAGGATCAAATCCAGGTTTTGCCAACTCTTTTTTAATATCTTGAATCGTCATCTCTCCAACACCAAACTTTTCACAAAGTATCTTAGTGTCAAGATCTGGATTTTTTAGTAGTGTTGTTGCGATCTTATAACTTTCGGGGTGGACTCCGGTATTGTCTAGTACGCTTTTCCCTTCGCGTATACGTACAAAACCTGCACACTGTTCATACGCCTTTTGTCCAACGCCTTTGACTTGTAAAAGTGCTTCTTTACTTCTAAATAGACCTTTTTCTTCACGGTATGAAACGATATTTTCTGCCACTTTTTGTCCCACACCTGCCAGATAAGAGAGCAAGGAAACCGAAGCACTGTTTACATCCACTCCTACGCGGTTTACCAGATCTTCTACACACTCATGCAACTTTCGCTCTAGTAGTTTTTGATCTACATCATGCTGATACTGCCCTATTCCGAGTGACTTTGGATCTATTTTAACCAGTGCAGCCATCGGGTCTCTTAACCGTTGTGCGATAGAAATCGCCCCTCGTATCGTCACATCAAGATCAGGATACTCCTGTGTTGCAACTTTAGAAGCAGAGTAAACCGATGCACCCGCTTCGGAGACAACGGTATATTTGAGGGTATGGGTACTCTCTTTATTGTAACGGACAAAAAAGTCTTGTGTTTCACGCGATGCCGTACCATTTCCAATCGCTACACCACTGATGCCATACTTTTGAACCAATCTATCTATCACTTTCACAGATCCCTCAAAGTCGAGATTGGGTGCAGTGGGATAGATCACACTATGGTCTAAGTATTTGGCGTTTTCATCGATAACCGCTAGTTTACACCCTGTACGAAATGCTGGATCAACACCAAGCAATACTTTTCCTGTTACAGGTGGTGTCATCAGAAGTTGTGTCAAGTTCTTACCAAAAACAGAAATCGCTGCACGATCAGAACGCTCTTTGAGCACATGATGTACTTCTCTTTCGATAGAGGGAAACAAAAGCCGTTTAAAGCCATCTTGTAACGCTTCAAAATAAAACACACTACTACTTTGCATGTGGCTTTTGATACGAAAGCGTTTAAGGGTTTCAAAGTAGCGATCTGTGTCGATAGTGATTTTGAGACTAAGTTCTTTCTCTTTGACACCGCGCATGATCGCTAGATAACGGTGTGAAGGTACAAATGCCACTTTTTCGCTATGCTCTGCATAGTTTTTATAGATGCTGTTTTGTTGAAAACCTTTGGCTTTCTTTACTTCCAAAAAACCATGTTTAAGTGCTATATTTCGTACGATATCTCGCTCTTTGGCATCATCGCTATAACGCTCTGCGATGATATCTTTCGCCCCTAAAATCGCTTCATCAACACTGCTTATCGTACCTTTACAATACTTTTTCGCCTCTTTTTCAAATGCTTCTTTACAAAGTGTCCCCTTTTGTAAAAGATTAGCCAAAGGTTTCAAACCATTTTGCACCGCCTTCATAGCACGTGTATTTTTCTTCTCTTTAAAAGGGCGATACAAATCTTCAAGCTGAGTTATACTCATTGCCTCTTTTAGAGCATTATGTAGTTTTGTATCCAACACATCTCGCTCTTTTAGAGTACTTATGATTTCATCGCGTCTTTGCAAAAAGTTTTTGGTTTTTTCATACTGTTCAAAAAAAGTACGCAACACTTCATCATCCGCACCACCAGTCATCTCCTTACGATAACGAGCGATAAATGGAATCGTTGCACCCTCTTCTAAAAGGGAGAGTACATTTTCAATCTGCTTTTTGGATAGTGTTGTTTTACCTACAAGTAATGTCAAAAGTTCTTTCATGTTTTCTTATCTCTCAAAAAGTATATCGATAGTATCGATAAATTGTAACGGATCAACTTGTACCCCATTTACCCTAACTGAAAAGTGTAGGTGTGGTCCTGTTACTCTGCCTGTTGCACCTGCGAGTCCTATGATAGAACCTTTTTTGACAAAATCACCTTTTTTGACTTTAAAACGACTTAGATGGTAGTAACAGGTATAGATACCTTGTCCATGGTCTATGATAACGGAGTTTCCGGCAAAAAATCGTTTTTTTGTCAATACAACCCTGCCTCTGGCAACGGCTTTGATGGGTGTGCCTTTTTTAGCCCTAAAATCTGTTCCTGAATGATAACTTTTTAAGACACCGTTAAAAAGACGTTTATTGCCAAAAGCACTGGTAATCTTGCTATCCAACGGATACGACAAAGGAGCTTGGATATAGAGTTTTTTGGTTTTTGTGTTGTAAATCTTCATCGCTTCTTTGCGTTCTCTTGCGATTCTTTGTTGGTTTTTACGACTGATCTTTGCACGTGATGGGGCTACGGTTAGTTTTTCCGTTTTGTAGTTGCCTTCACAGATGGTGATCTTGTAACTGCTATAATATTTTTGCCCATCTTCAACATAAACGATCACAAGTTTACTCTCTTTTGGTTTGGTATAGTAACTAGTCGGAATCAATGCATAAAAACTACGTCCTGCTCTGAACTTATCATGATAAAAAGGATATCGTATACCTTCATAAGCGGCATATATTTTTTGCAATTTTGGCTCATTTATATCTGCTTTTAATCGCACTAGCATCGTCTGTGCATTGGCAACGTGTGTATCAGAAAGTTCTATCTCGATAGAGCCATAAAGTAACCCTATCGTAAAAAACAACATCAAAACTATTTTTATCATATACGTACTCCTAGTTTTAAGCCAAGTTCATCCACACTACTTAGGGCATCTTCATGGTCGCTAAATCCCCAGTCAACCAACAGTGCGTCTATACCTGCATTGTGTGCTGCGGCGATATCACGTTCACCATCTCCGATCATGAGAAAACTTTTTTTATCTGCTTTATAAAAATCAACGATTTTTTCCAACATCATCGGGTGTGGTTTTGCCTTTTCTACTTGGTTTGCACAAACAACAATCTCAAAATATTTAGCGATACCTAAAGCGTCAAGAAGCGGTGCGGTAGATACGTCGTAAGCATTGGTCGCAACACTGAGATGGTGTGTTTTGGAAAGTTTGTCAAGCAAAGTTCCTATGCCCTCATAAAGTTTGGTCTGCTTGTGATGATTTTGATGATAGTACGCATGAAAATGTTTTTCATGTATTTCTTCAAAATGCTCACTTTCATAAAAAAACCGTGCAGGATTGATGGAAGTATCATTGATAGTTTTTGTGATGATCTCATTTTTTAGCGCACAAAGACCTATCTGTTCTCGTACATAGTTTATGGTATTGGCAAGTAGCTTGGATGAGTCGATAAGTGTACCATCCATATCAAAGATCAAGTGTGTTTTAGTTTGCAAGTAAGCGCTTCCTTTGTGATGATATTTGCCATCTCTTCACTGGCATTGATAACATGATTGATACCAAACTCTTCTACTATTTTTTGATGACTTTCATTTCGTACTTTAACAATGGTATTGATATTTTTATCTACACCCATAATCGCTTCACATATCTGCCGTATTTTTGAAGCATTGTCAAGTGCTACAATCACCGCTAAGGACTCTTTTACACCTAGTGCTTCAAGTGTTTGTCTTTGCATCGCATTTGCCAAAAAGATTTTTTCACCATTGTTTTCACCCTCCTTTACCAAATCCATCTCATGTTCTATGATGATATAGC
>JALULO010000235.1 GCA_027056215.1 Campylobacterales bacterium
TTTAGGAACATCTGGTCTATAAGTAGGCAATGTATCATGGAGATAATCTACTTTCAAATCATCACTCATTTGTGGCTTTAATGGTTTTGAGAGATGAGGAATATCAAGTACTTTTTGATTTTCAAGCTCTTTTGTTTTAAATGAGTCTACCGGTAAGGTCAAACTCTTTTTCGATTTTTTTACAGGCAGTTTTTTGATCTTATTTTGTACATTTTGAGAAAATGGTTTTACTATTTTCTGACCATCCGAAGATACTTTTTTATCTTTTTTGACAGTTTCATTTGTAGCCAAACTTTTTTTAATACTGTGTAAAGCCTGCTCAATCTTATCAGAAAATGACTGGAAAAAATTCTTTTTTACAACTTGTTGTTTTGGAAACTTTTGTACACTACTTACCACAGGGATATCATGATGATTTTGGATTGGAGATTGTTTTACTTCTTCACAAGGATAGGCATTGTCATTTTCATCAAAACAGTAGTGTTCTGTCTCAACCAAACTATTTTGCTCTTTTTTTTCTTTTACTTTTTTTCTTTTTTTCTTTTTTTCTTTTTTATTTGCCTTTAAAACAGATTTTACGGCTTTAGGTAAAGCATGTAAAGATTGCATCACATATTTGAACATACCCTGATTTACTTTGACAACAACTTCATCACCCTTCTCTACTGGTTCATTAAACACAAAATAGATATCGTCAGTTTGGTTTTTACCATCAAAATAGATCCTTTGACCATTACGTAACTGAACATCAAAACTGGCATTTGGAACAATATAATCCAAATCCTCTGTTACACGAAAGGAGTCTCCTCTTTTTGGATAATATGTGATTTCATCACCTGCTGAAAGAGCCCCCGGTGTTGTGACAACTTTGGCAAAAAGAAGTGTTTGAAAAAAAGCTATACAAAGAGATGTTACAAATAATTTATTCAATACTAACCTTAATTTAAAATATTTGATTTATAATAAATTAATTTTACACAAAAAAGTTTAATCTAAGCTCTTATGGCTAAATTCAGGCACTATTTCTTTCAACTTAACGATTTTATCTGTAGCAGATAAAAGATCTTCTATATCTTTGTTAAGCTTATTGATATCATATGTTGTACTTTTAGCAACTAGAATCGAATTAAAAATTGTTTTTTTATCACGTTCATCTAACAGTAACTCTTCATAAAGTTTTTCCCCTTTACGAAGTCCTGTAAAACGTATACCTAACGCCTCTTTATCATAAATCTTAAGCATTTTTTTTGCAAGGTCTACTATTTTGACAGGTTCACCCATATCAAGGATAAAAAATTCATGCTCCTTTGCAATCGTGGCAGCTTGCAATACCAACTGACAGGCTTCAGGAATCAACATGAAGTATCGTGTAATTTCAGGATCGGTTATGGTCAAAGGTTTATTTTGTTCTATCAAACGCTTAAATTTTGGAATCACACTCCCACTAGAGCCCAAAACATTACCAAATCGAACCCCTGTTATCAAGGTATTATGACTCACAACATTTTGTGCATATAACTCACAAACACGCTTTGTCGCACCCATGACATTTGTCGGTCTAACAGCCTTATCAGTAGAAATCAAGACAAATTTAGAAACATCATATTGCACTGACAAATCAATACAGTTTTTTGTACCGATGATGTTATTTAAAATCGCACCTTCAACATTTTCTTCACAAAGTGGCACATGTTTATATGCAGCTGCATGAATCACGATATCGGGTCGATAAGTCTGAAATGTTTTTTCTAACAATTTTTTATCAACAACCGATTGCATCAATGGCACAACATCATAAAAAGTTATCTCTTCTAAAATCTGATACAGATTATACTCACTATGATCAAGTAAAATCAATCTCTTAGCACCACTTTTAGCACACTGTCTGACTATCTCACTTCCTATACTTCCACCAGCTCCTGTGATCATGACAATTTTATTTTCTATCAATGTATCAATCATTTTGCTATCTAAATCTTTAGGTCGTCTTGCCAAAAGATCTTCGATCGAGATATCCCGTAAATTTTCCTCTTTGTTTCCTAATAATTTTGAAAGTTTGATATTTTGCACACCAGCTTGTTTTAAACGTTCAAAAAGTTTATCAAGTGCTACAGAGTTGTAAAACTTTGCGATAATCACACTGTTAATATCATAACGTTCAACCAAACCTTCAAGTGCATCACAAGCATAGACTTTTTTGTTATGCATATAAGAGTTTATCATGCTTTGATCATCATCAACTATGGCAACAGGAAAATAATCAATCTCGCCACTCAGTGCACTTGAGATAATCTGAGCAGCTTTTTGATTTGCACCGATAACGAGTGTAGGATTTAAGCGTTCTCCCCTGATATTTTTAAAAATACGTTTTGAAAAACGCAATGCTCCTATCAAGAAAAAAGAGATAAAAAAGTCTATAGGAATCACCGTACGGGGAAATGCACCATGATAAAATAGTAAAATATATCCTACAAAAAGAGTACCCGAAATAATCAAAGCATATAAAATTCTTCTGGCGTCTAAAAGTACAAAATAACGCCAACTAATAAAATATATTTTAAATGCAAAGAAAACAATGATTTTTAATCCAATAAAGATCCATACAAGTTTAAAAAAACCAACAATATGCTCAGGAGGTATATGAAAATTAAAACGTAAACTATAAGCACTCAAAAAAGATAGATAAAAAATAACAATATCAAAAGAGATAAAAAAAAGTGCTCTTTTAAGAGGAGAGTTTTTCAGTAACTTTTTAAACATCAAAAGGCACTCGTTTTTCAATCACGTAACTTACATATATGAACAACAAAAAGAAAACAAACAAGAGAATTAAAATATGCTCTTTCATCAAAAAAAGTGCACCTAAAATAGTCAAATTGATGCCCAATAAAAATAGACTTACGCTCTGATGCGACATCTTGCTCTGAACAGCTCTTTGAAAAAGATGTTTTTTATGAGCTTGTGTAATCACTTCTGCATTGATAAACCGTCTGACAAGTGTATACGTAGCATCAAACCAAAACGGCATCGTTAAGAGCAACCATATTGCGATTGTATGAAAATTGTCTCCATAGTAAATAAACCAGACACCAAGAACAAAACCGATAAAAGTACTCCCCACATCCCCCATGAAGATAGAGGCTCTTTGCCAGTTAAAAGGTAAAAAACCCAGTACACTAGCCCCAAGCAAAACGATACCTTTATCACCAAAAAGTACAAATACCGCTATGGCAAGAAAGAGCGTTTCAATACTGACATAACCGTCAATACCATCTAAAAAATTAAACAAATTGGTAAACCAAACAATCAACAACAATGCCATAAAAAACCACTGCCACGATATCTGTAAAAAATAAAGCGCTAAAGCAGCACAAGCAATTTGCACAGCAAAACGCTTAGCAGATGAAATATCCAAAATATCATCTAATAGACCAATGATAGCAATAGGCAGTGCCATCAAGAGTGCATAAAAAAGATTTGATGAGATTTGACCACCAATAAAAAACCAACACAATCCCAGATAAAAAGCAATCACAATTGCCAAACCACCTCCCCTGGGTGTTGGCTTTTCGTGAGAACTGCGATGATTTGGTATATCTAAAATCGCTTTTTTAAGTGCCATCTTACGTATGAAGTACGTTAAAAAAGCAGAAAAAAATACTACTGCTATATAAATCATTTTTTCAGTTTATACACCCTAGCGTATGGATCTGCAATCACAAGCTCAAATAAATCTTTGTCATATTCTCCCAATACAAACATTTTGATAAAAAGAGAATTGTACATACTTTCATCTACAACCAAAATCGTATGATAACTTTGCATCAATATAATAGACAACGGTGCATTTGGATCTATATTTTGCTCATTTTTGATAAGTTTACCTTTAGCATCATATCCAACAGTTACAAAACGCTTAATAGGTGTTTTTTGTCCACCTATCGTCAAAATACTCGTCTGCCGATCAAGACTCAAACCACTACCAAGATTTACGATATTGCCTTGGGCTGAAAACCGTCTTGTGATATAGTAAAAAGGCTGTATCTTTTTTTGTCCCGTTACTAAATCGAGATTACTAAACATCCCTACTGTCGGAAAGATATTTAACATTCTTTCAGGTAGGAAAAGATAAATATCTCTTGTTTTAGCAGGTAATTTAAAATCAGGATTTTCAAGTTCATCCAAAAGATCATTTGGATTTTTATCTTTAAAAAGAGTATCTGCAACACCTTTATAATCACTTTTTTCATACGTTTCAACACTAAGTCTCGCAAGATTCACCGCCTGTACCTGAGAATCAGTAGTAAGCATTTTAGAGATGATATAATCATCATGATTGTGTTTACCTCCATCTATGAGGGTATTTGTATCAGCATAGTACCAAATAGGATATCCATAATCCCACCACGTAAGTGTATAATCTTTATCAGTTGCTATATCATTTAACTTTTCTAAAACTTTTACCTCTTGATTGTTGAAAACTGTAGGCACTTTATAGCCAATAATATGCAAGATATTTGGATATATCATCAACGCCGTAAGAACCGCTATAATGCCATAACGAAAAGGCTTTTTATCACTAGCGTTTGCAATCACATAAAAAAGATACACCGCACTCATAGCAGCAATCGCCACAGCAAAAACCGTAAATCGAAGCCCACCCCATAACGAAAATACACCAATACCAATCAGTGGTAGTGCAAGTATAAAAGGACGATACCGAATCACAAGCAAGACATATCCGATCAAACTCAAAATCACACCGATGGTAGAACCTGAGATTCTATTTGCCATCACAGAAAATGGTATTTTACCCGCTTCCCTTACAGTTTGATTGACTTGAAAAAAATGAAGACCATGTGCATCAACACTACGAGAAAGATAGTAACTCACCTTTCCAAGTATAAGTGAAAAGACATTTCCAAAATACAAAAATCCGACCACTGCAATAGCCGAAACTATATACAATCCTCTCTTTTCAAAATGCCTTTTTTCTAAAAAGATGTAAGCTAGGATTAAGATAATAGCATTTAAGATATAGCTATAAGGAGCGCTAACAACCACACTAACAGGAAGCGTTGAGAGAGAAACTAAGATGATCGATTTATAAGTATTTTCTTCATCTCTGTGATACACTAAAAGATAAAGAAAATAGATCACACTCATCGCAAAAACAACAGCACGCCCCTGATCATATAAAAAGGGATAGATGACGATCATAAGCCCAGCGTATAAAGCCGACTTTAGGGTAAAGTGCTTCACAGAAGCGATGAAAAAGTAAAGTACAAACATAGGAGCCATCGCTGCAAACATATCACTGTCATAATATCCAGTCATCGTACGATTATAATAACTCCAAGCGATAGAACCAAGAAGGGCAGCAAAAAATCCCCATAAAGTTGCACCAAAAATTCTGGCTATAAGGATAATAGGAATCACAACCAAAGAAGAGATAATCGAAGGCATATAAAGTGTCACCGTTTCCAGAGAAAATGGCGTAATCTTCGTTAGAATAACAGTCACAAATGTCACACCCCAATGTAACCAGTCCGGTACACGTGGATTTGGTTCATGCAATCCAAATAACGCTTGTTGCGCACCTGAAGCAAAAAAATATCCATCATTGGTATTGATCATAAGCTCATCATGAAAATGAAATGGTGCATAATCACCAAACTGAAATACCCAGATAAGCCTAATGACAAAACTAAATATATAGGCTAAAAGGATAAGTCCTAAAAGTTGCTTGTTTGAGATATTTTCATTTGGAAGGTTTAAAAAATTCATATTTTCCTCTTATATAATTTATTATACTTTTTCCTATACCAACAATCGAACCTAAACCATAAAAAAAATGTAGCGTCATAAAAGTCAAGACTAAATAGAAAAAAGAGTTATCCTTGTGCTTCATTTTAAAACTGATAAAGAAAATTATCATACTGTAACTAATTAAAGATAGTAGCGAAAAAATATAAAATTTTGAATAAACTAAGCTAACAAAAAAAGGTAATATTAAAGATATAACAAAAGCAAGTGGTATAAGATGATGAATATGAAGAGCTTGGAAACTTTTTGTATAATAAGGATGTAACATAATCCATTTACCTGTATTGTAACTTTTTTTTGCCAAATCTCGCAACCTCTCTTTAGCATAATAGGTAAAAGAGGCATCTGGTACCAAGTAAACCCTACCGCCATTGTTGATAAACCTTTTATTTATCTCTAAATCTTCTGTTCGCTCTAGCCTTTCATCAAAATAACCATATTGTAAAAGTGCATCCCTTTTAAAGCAACCAAAAGGGACAGTATTTGACTTTTTTGGCTTATCTATTTTGCCTCTATAATCTCCACCACCTACACCTAATTTATGTGAAAAAACTGCTTTTATAGACTCTGTTTTAGGGTTTTTATTTTTAACATCAGTGAGACAAATCCCCCCTACATTGTCAGCATCAAGTTTTTTACTCCAGTAAAGTAACTTTGTAAAATAGTCTTTTGGATATACAGAGTGTGCATCTATACGGATTATATACTCACCTCTTGCATTTTGTATGCCAATATTCATAGCTACTGGAATAATCTTTTTTTCATTTTTTAATAACTTTATAAATGAATATTTCTCTGCATACTTTTTAACAATTTCTACAGTTTTATCACTACTATCTCCATCTACTATCAATACTTCTATGGTTGCTTTATCGATATCAGAGAAGAGGATAGAATCTATACATGATGAT
>JALULO010000236.1 GCA_027056215.1 Campylobacterales bacterium
TCTACTCATAATATTTCCCTCTCATTTTCTTGTGTTATTTTATCCTATTCTAAATAAGGATTTTGAAAATGTTGTTTGGTTTTTTTGGGGTAGTATAAAAATCATAAATCCTTGAGTGCAGATTGTAGCGTTGTTGTTTATAGGTAATTTTTCTAGCTTGCACTATGCCATTTGATTTTAGTGCTTCAACGAATGTTTCATCAACCGAAACAATATGATATAAATAATCTCTTTGCTGACAAAAATGGTTGATTTTTTGACAACAATCAATCCCTTCATCACTCATATGAAAAATAGATACTCCAGGATACGGTGGTATAATCGAAAAAAGTTTCTCTAACTCTTCTTGTTGAATATCTCTCATATCTTGCCTTATTTTTATAATTTATGTTATTATTATAATAATATTTTTAAAATCACAATAATCTCATGAGGAAATTATAACATGAAATATAGAATTTTATTATCTTTGCTAAGCATTGTATCTTTTTCACAAGCGATGGAGTTTCGCATAAGTTCTGGAACTTTTAACTGGAAAATGGGTATGCCTTTTATGCAAGCTGATTTCGATCTCGATACAAATATCTACTCAATCAGTGAACAACACAACAACTTCAGTGATTCCAAAATCTACTATTTTTACAACGCTGATATTTACCAATCAGATACCATGGATAAAATGACAACATTTGTTACTAAACCACTCACACAAGAGATTCCATTTTTTGGCTCTTTCAACGATGCCGTAGCTAAATATACATCTATCCCCGTACCAGCTGATTATAAAATAAGAGGAGTTGATTTAAATCTAGGAATCGGTTATGATCTTTACCATGACCCAAAAGGGGTCATCGGTGTAGGTGTCAATACAGGTATCTCGATGCCCGTTATGAAGATGCAAAATCTACAATCGAGTGCAAAACTCACCTATGATTTGCTCAAATCTACTGAAACTTCTATCACCACATATAAACTAGGTCCTATTATTCATGCGAACTATGAAATAGCACCAAACGTTTTGGTTTACGGAAGTTTTAGTGCCGGTTTACAAACTGGAAAAATCGAAAATGATTGGGTAAAGTCCTCTTTTGATGTTGATGGAAGTTATACCTTTTTAGATCTAGGTTTACGCTACACACCTTGGAAAAGTACAAAAGATTTAGGATGGATTAGATTAGATCCAAAAGTTTTTTTTACAGCAGGTTACAGCTATAAAAAGTGGAAAGTAGATGATGTAAAATTAGATGCTTTTAATATTGCAGAGTTTAATTCAGGTGGCTTATTTACAAATGAATTTGATGTGAGTTATTTCTACGTTGGTGTAGGATATGATTTCTGACCTAACTCAGATATTTCATGTCTACATAGGAAAATATAGAGTATAATGGTTTAAGATACCTCTATTTTTTTCAGGAGAAAAATTACATGATTGAACGTAAAAAAATTTATAATCCAAATTCTAAAGAACATGTTAATGATAGAAAGATATTTGGTGGCAATCCAACAGGCATCTTTGAACTAAACAATATCAAGTACCAATGGGCATATAACCTTTGGGATATGATGTTAAATAATACATGGTTTCCAAAAGAGGTTGATATGACAGCCGATGTCAGAGATTATAAACAATTAACCGAACCAGAAAAAAATGCCTATGACAAGGCACTTTCTCAACTGATTTTTATGGATTCTCTCCAAACAAACAACCTCATAGATAATGTAAATCCATACATCACATCCCCAGAAATCAACCTTATACTTGTCAGACAAGCTTTTGAAGAAGCCTTGCACTCTCAAAGCTATGCCGTTATGGTAGATAGTATTTCTCAAAATTCAGATGAGATATACGATATGTGGCGACAAGATGCCCAACTCAAACATAAAAATGACAATATTGCTCATGTTTATGAAGAGTTGGCTCAAAATCCTTCAGATACACAAATCGTAAAAGCAATGTTTGCCAATCAAATACTTGAAGGTATCTATTTTTACAGTGGATTTACATTTTTTTACACGCTTGCTAGAAGTGGAAAGATGTTAGGTTCAGCACAGATGATTCGATTTATCCAAAGAGATGAAATCACCCACCTTCTAATCTTTCAAAACATGATAAATGCAACAAAAAGGGAAAGACCCGAACTGTTTACACCTGAGTTGATGGATGACGTATATGCGATGTTTGAAAAAGCTGTTGAACTTGAAATCGGTTGGGGACAATATATCACGGAAGGTCAGATTTTAGGACTAACCAATGATATCATCGAAAACTACATCAAATATCTTGCAGATCAAAGACTTCATGCCGTAGGACTTAAAAAACTTTATAATGTCGAACATCCAATCAAATGGGTTGACAATTTTTCAAAATTTAACGATCAAAAAACAAACTTTTTTGAAGGTAATGTTGCAAACTATTCAAAAGGAAGTTTAAACTTTGATGATTTTTAACCTCTTTAAAAAGTTTCAAAGCTAATGGCTCATAACAAACCTCTCATCTCTCTTCAATTTCCTTTTTTTGAAGAGAATTATATAAACAACCTACAAACACTTACCTCTTTAGTTGAAAAAGCACCGAAAGATGCTACCATAGTTGCCCCAGAATTATGTTTAACCAATTTTAGTTTTGACAAGATGGAAGAAGCAGCTACCTTTGGAGAAGAAGCAAAAGAGAGACTGCTCTCTTTATCCAAAAATAAACTACTTTGCCTCACTATGACAGAAAAAATTGATGGAAAATTTTTCAATAATGCCAAAATATTTTATCACCAAAAAGAAGTACATTCACAAGCTAAAGCCAAACTTTTCACATTTGGTAATGAAGACAAATATTTTACGCCAGGAGATACAAAAAAGATCCAAATAGTTGAGATAGAAGGTATCCGATATGGGATTTTAATCTGTTTTGAGATAAGATTCATCCAGTTATGGGAACAAATCCAAGGTGCTGATATCATCTTGATCCCTGCCTTATGGGGAATTTTACGAAAAGAGCAACTCGAGGCTATCACAAAATCTATGGCAATACTTAATCAAGCTTTTGTCGTGTTATCTAACAGTGCCAATGATAATATGGCAAAAAGCTCAGGTATTATCACACCTTTTGGTGATACTCATAGGGATGATGATAGTAAATACATCACGCATTTAGCCGATATAAAAGAGATAAGAAAAATGCGTAGATATATGGATATAGGACTTACATGATAAGAAAACATTTTCAAAACGACTCTCTTCACTTGCACAAATGCGAAGAACTTGCCCGTGAAATAAATAGTGTGTTTCCTTTATCTCCAGAAGTTCAAAAAGCTATCGCACAAACACAAAGAGAGATTTTTGTACCTGTTGGCTTTAAACATCACGCCTATAAACTTGATGCTCTCCCCCTTTCTGCTAACCAATGGATCAGTTCACCCTTGACTGTTGCCAAAATGACAGAAGCACTCGTGCCACAAGGAGCTGATTCTGTTCTTGAGATTGGATGCGGCAGTGGCTATCAAGCAGCGGTACTTAGCAAACTATTTCGTCGTGTATTTACGATAGAGAGAATTGAAAAGCTACTTATAGAAGCAAAAGAGAGATTTTCAAAACTTTCTCTTACAAATATCAACACACGCTTTGATGATGGAAATCGTGGCTGGAAAACCTACGCACCTTATGACAGAATCCTTTTTTCAGCCTCAGCACCCCAAGCACCTATACACCTTTTTGACCAACTACAAAATGGTGGCATTCTTGTCGCACCTATCGAAGAAAATGGACAACAAATAATCACAAGATACATCAAAAATGGTACTAAAATAAAAGTGCAAAGATTAGAGTCATGCCTTTTTGTACCTGTAAAAAATGGCGTTGAGCGTTAAACTCTTTTTTGTTTAGTTGTATAAAATAGATCCAAGACTATTTCCATATTGTCATATCCACTAAACGGTATCAGAGAAATGATAAACTTTTATATTTTAAAGTTTGAAAAACCTTCATATTTTTCAAAAGACAACATATATAAACTTTTTAGTAGATTTGGAGAAATCTGCTGAAGTTGCGTAAATACACTATTTTTAATCATCTCTTGATCTAATGTACACATTACATCTTCTAAAACGATTGGGAGTTTTTCACATAAATCTCTAAAAGCTGTTTTTTCTCCAGTTACAAGTTCATAAAATTTATCTATAGAAACACGCCTTATATGTTCATGGCAAAACCTTTTACCATCTATTGAAATTGCCCATGAAATATTCTGTGATTTTTTAGCAATAACTTCGACCAACATACATGTAATATCACTGCCTTCCAATATTTTGTGTTGCATTCGCATATATGTCTTTTGAGAAGAAGACGAATTCATAGTGTTGTGTTTATTTTTCATCTCAACAAATATTTTCTCTTTTTCATTGATGATATCAAATCCTTTTTCTTGGACTTTCCA
The DNA here is from genome assembly GCA_027056215.1 of Campylobacterales bacterium. Taxonomy (GTDB): domain Bacteria; phylum Campylobacterota; class Campylobacteria; order Campylobacterales; family QNZT01; genus QNZT01. Next base: position 4,427 of record JALULO010000236.1, read on the forward strand.
ATCAGCATTCATATATTTAAATATATTTTGATGAAAATAGCCTATATAATTTGTATTAGATTTATCTAATTGACGTAAAATTTCACTTTCTATGATATCTTGTAATTCTTTTCTGTAAACTGCTGCATCAAATGTTAATTTTATAGGATCAATCAGATTATGATTAAATTTTTTCAAATCGATTTTAAAACGATATTTTAAAACCGTTTCTTTAACATGCGTAAAAAGATTTTGACTGTCGATAAAAGAGAGTTGATAATCACGATACATTTTCTAAACTTTCCAAAAGTGAGATAAGGGATTTTCCCATAGCAAAGGCAAGATTTACAGGAACAGCATTTCCTATCTGTTTGTACTGTTCAGATAATGAACCTTCAAACTCCCATTCATCTGGAAATGTCTGTATACGTGCATACTCTCTTATTTCAAAGGGTCTTGTTTCTTCGGGATGGCAACGCTCTGTCTGTTTTTGAGCAGGAGAACATGTTAAAGTCAAACAAGGCTCATCCCAGCTAATACGTCTCGCGATGCCTGTTTTTCCACCACCAAGATAATAGCTTTTTTGCATATACTCTTTTTGTATATCAACAGGCAGATCTCGCCAATATCCACCTGGAGGAACAAGATCTAAGATATCTTTTTTTCTTTGAGGATATTTTTGTCCAGGTGACTTTGGCACGTCAGTTTTATATAGTTCGCCTTTTTTGAGCACATCTTTAAGCATATAAATCTTTTCAAATGGCTCAGGGTAAGTAAATCTGGCAATCTTTTTATACTCTTTTCTTACCCCTACTATAAATAAACGCTCTCTTTTTTGCGGCACTTTATAGTATATCGCTTTAAGTATCTGAGGCTCAAATACATGATAACCCAGTTCATCCAAAACTTTAAGCATCGTTTTAACCGTGTTACCACTATCATGACTTAGCAAACCCCTAACATTTTCAGCTAAAAAAACCTTGGGTTCACACTCTTTTAATGCTCTTGCAAATTCAAAAAAGAGTGTACCCCTTGTATCTTCAAAACCACGTTTTTTACCTGCATAGCTAAATGCTTGGCAAGGGAACCCACCTGTTAACAAATCAACTTTCCCTCTATATACTGCAAAATCCACATCTTTGATATCACAATTTGAAACATTCCATGATGGTCTATTTTTTAAGAGTGTTGCGGCTGCGTATTTATTGATCTCATTTAAAAATAGATGCTCAATACCAGCTTTTTCAAGCCCTAAAGCCAAGCCACCAGCACCGGCAAAAAGTTCAATACTCTGATATGTTTTAACATGTGAAAAGAGAGGAGCTTTACTCAATGACCATCCTTTATATGTGATATTATATCTTATTATTATGACATATAAATTAGATATGTAAAGTAAATATTACATTTTGAAATATCCAAATAAGAGATATCGCTAAATGGAGTTTATATCTCTTATTTTATTTCATCAACCAACCGTTATATCTTTAGCACGTTTTTTAAAGTACTCTTTTTCTACACCGCAAAGTGGGCATTTTCCAGGTGCTTTTTTCCCTTTATGGACATGACCACACACTTCACAAACATACTCTTCCTCTTCTTCACTTGCAAAAAAGCCTTCATCCATCAATGCTTGTTTAAGCGCTAAATACTCAGCTTCATGTTCTACCTCAACTTTCCCGATAGCCGTAAATAATCTTGCAATCGCTTTTAAATCTTCTTCTTTTGCAATGGCTGCAAAGTTTGGATACATCTCTTCATGTTCATACTTTTCACCGTCAGCTGCATACTGAATATTTTTACGTGTCGTGTCAAGTTCTACATCATTGACAAGTTTGTTATAGGCTTTAAATTCTGCCATAGCATGGTACTTTTCGTTGTTCGCAGCTTCTTGGAAAAATCTTGCGATTCTATGTAACCCTTCTTTCATCGCCATATCTGCAAAAAATTCATATTTGTTTCTAGCTTGTGATTCACCCGCAAATGCTTTCATGAGATTTACAGCTGTTAGGTTTTCTGTAATCATCTCCATATCCTGACCACAACAAACAAGTGTTCCGCCACCTACATTTTGAACTTCTACTTCATTACCGCATTTACTACATCTATATGTTTCATATTGTCTCATTATTTTTTCCTTATTTGATTTGGTATACTTATCGGTTTTTAATACTTTCAACAAATTCAGTGATATCATCATGAAGTGCTTGTAAATCTTCTTCATGTTCCACTTCATCTGCCAATATCTGACTCACGATATCATATGTTACGA
>JALULO010000237.1 GCA_027056215.1 Campylobacterales bacterium
TATCAGAGTCAGAGGGGATATAGCTACCGACTCCAGTTTTTAAGGTATAGGATGATGAAGACCAACGATAGTAGAGTGCGAGTGTCGTATCATCAATGCCACTTTCGCCACTTTGGAGATCGTAGTTAGATGTATACACTCTTGCACTAAAATCACCATAATAATATCCTAGTGAAAGACTCTGTGCATCTTGAGAACTGTTCTCATCGACTCTACTGTAGCCATATCCCAAGCTGATATCGAAATGGTGCTCTTTTTTGAAAGTAACTTTTTCAATCTCGCATCCGTTGGCATCGACTATATCAGTGAGTGCGGAGTTGGGGCATTGGTCGTCTTCGTTTGCAACGCCATCCATATCATCATCGAGAAACGCTGCTTGCAATGCCACTAAGCTCAACAGCAATACCAAAAAGAATTTTTTCAACACTGAAAAGTCCGATTATCTACCGTGTGAGGGAAGGTGTTTCCCCTGTCCCGGACGGTTTTGGGGCACAGGACGATGATCACCTCCACCACGTATAGGTGAAGGTATCTGTTGATGCCTGATCATATCTTGTCGATGTGGTATGTTGCCATTACGCTCTTGGTTGTGCATCACATTTGTACTGTGTTTTCTTTTACCATCTTTTTGGTGCTCTTTCTTACTGTCTCCATGCAATGAAGCACGAAGTTTACCCAGTGCCACACCACGCTGCTGCTCATTCATCCTTGCTAGTTCATGTTTGATTTCATTCATAAGTTTGAATCGCTCTGACTTAGGTGCACTCTGGAGTCTGGCGATTTTAGATTGCAAACCATTTTCGCCACTAAACAATAGTATCGGCAGCACAAAAGAGAGAAGCCATATTTTTTTATTCATATCTTTCCCTGGTCGCTATTTTACTTTTGCCATTATACATTATAAACATTACTTGACTATTACCTCTGCAAGATCGAGTGATACGATCGTGCCTTTACCTGCTTCACTTTCGATATGAATCTCGATTTTCAATGCATCACAGAGTTTTTTGACGATATGCATACCAATCCCCAGCCCACGATCTGTCTCTTTATAATAACGCTCAAACACTTTTTTGACATTTTGAATACCCTGTCCGCTATCTTTGATACGTAAAAAATCATCCTGTGTCACCACGTGTACTGTGCCATCATGATCATTATATTTACATGCATTGCTCAGGAGATTATCCAAAATACGTTCAAAAGCATCCTGATTGGTATCCAGAGTATAACCATCGATCTGTACATGAAAAGAGATATTTGGATAGAGCGTCTGGAAAGAGATGATACGCTCCTGTACACTCTTGTGTAAATCAAATCGTTCCTTTTGCAAATATGAATCATCCAAAAATGCACGGAGATTATTTTGCAGTGAAAGAATCGTTGAAACACTTGAATGCATACGTTCTATCTTGCGATTTTTGCCAATCTCTTTTTGAAATAGTTTAAAGTTGACCACCAAAGAGCTGAGAGGGGTATTGATATCATGCAAAATATCTTTAACAAACTCTTCATTTAGTTCAAGCGCTTTTTTGAGTGGTCTAAGCGCATAGAGAGAAAAGAGAAATGAAAGCAACGCAATCAAAAGAGCATAAAGGATGAACTTCTGCACAAGATCACTTTTAAGGGTTGAAATCATCACGTCATAACGCTTCTTTGGTAAAACTATTTTGAGTAGATAACCATCAGCTGTAGGTACTTCAAAAAAGCTGTAGAGGTCGCCTTTTTTATAGAGTTTTCGTACTTTTGTCTGCTTGCTTTTAGGTACGAAGTCGAGTTTTAGCCCTTCGCATTTTAAATCAAAACTACAAATCTTCATCTGATTTCTCACTTGATCGTCGATCGAAAGACGCTCTTGTTTGTAATCTTGCATGATGATAACAAAAAGTAAAATACATTGCAGGGTAAAAAAGAGTACAAAGCTTTTGAGCAGTGACTCAATTTCATACTTTTTCAAGCATATACCCCTGACCACGGATGTTCTTGATATCCAAACCGAGTCTGGATTTAAGTTTAGCGAGATTGACTCTTAAGGCGTTTGGATTAGGTTGTTCCAGTGCTTCTAGCAGTGTATAGGAACTGACAATTTTATCCAGATTGGTGATGAGTGCATGAAAGAGTGCTAGTTGAACCTCTCCTAATCCGATCGTTTTTCCCTCTTTTTGAAGTGTTTTGGTATGGGGATTGTAGATCAAATCTTTATAGCAAATCGTCTCGTCACTTTTGAGATATTTGCTTTTGATGCGAATCACCAATTCTTCAGGATCAAAAGGTTTTTTGATATAGTCCTCTGCACCAAGCGCAAAACCTTTGGAGATAGAGTTGATATCGATCAATGCCGTGATATAAATCGTAGGTGTTTCATCATCAGCAGCTTTAAGCTGTTTTAAAACATCAAATCCATTTTCTTTAGGCACGTTGATATCGAAGATATAAAGATCGTAGCGATTGTCAAAGGTAAGATCATAAACCTTCTCTCCATCATGGGCAACATCAACCTCGAACCCCTCACCCTGCAAATACTCCTGCAAACTTTCACATAGTATCTCATCATCTTCCAGCATTAATATTTTCATGTAAAAAGTATATCATAATTCTAGACTATTATCTCACCAATTAACATTTTAAACAGTATGAATCAGTGGTACAAATACAAAGCCTGGAAACTCTTGAGATTCTACTTTAGTATCTGAAAGTTTTTTAAATCTAAAAATCGAATTTTGCACTGGTATAACAAGTATACCTCCGATTTTGAGCTGTTTAAATAGTTCATCAGGTATCTCTTTTGCACTTGCTGAAACCAAGATTTTATCAAACTCTCTACCTGGTATGCCTAACGTATCACCGGCTTTTTGAATACAACACTCTTTTTTAAAATCAAACTGAGAGAGGTTTTTTTGTCCAACTTTTACCAATTCATCAACTCTTTCAAGACCTATTACTCTTCCTTCTTTACCGACTATTTGACAAAGCAGAGAAGTGGTCCAACCAGAACCAGAACCGATATCTAAAATCTTATCTCCTTTTTGTGGTGAGAGATGCTCTAACATAAATGCTACAGTTGAGGGTTGAGAGATCGTTTGATCTTTTCCAATCGGAAGCGGTCTATCTACATAGATGTGATCTCTAAACGCTTGGGGTATAAAATATTTTCTATCTATTTTTTCAAAAGCCTCAACAATTTCTGGTGATTGCAATACCCCTCTTTCAATCATTGATTGTATTAATTCTTTATTGTTTTTCATAATTTTTCTCCTCTCCAAGATATCCATTGTATCCGATTTATCATATTAGAAATTGATCTATTCTAAATAAACTAACTTGACTGTTGTTGACTCAATATTCTTAACCATATCATATTCATCTATAAATGTCAAGTACTTAAAATATCCCAAAACTATATATAAAAGCTTACTAAACACTTTCACCCATTTGATAAAGCTTTTGGCAGAGTGCAAAATTACACCACTATGATTTTACTATTACAGCAACAAACCATCTAAAATCTAATGACTAGTAGTATAATGATTTTTTATAATTATTTTGCTATGCTTCTATTGTATATAAGTGATTTAGATAGTAAAATAAAAGAATATGAGGAGACAATATGGCATATATAAAACTGGTAGAGTTTGAGGATATGACACCAGCGATACAAGAGAGAGCAAAACCTATTTTGGAAAAAACGGGTCAATTAGGTGATATATTTAAACTTTTGGCACTTGACGAAAAAATCTATTTTGCAACTGATGGTATGGTACAAAAATACCTGCTCGACGAGACAACACTTTCTTATGATATAAAAGAGACCATAGCCCTTCTTATCTCAAAAGAAAATGGCTGCAAGATGTGTATAGATGTTCATAAAAATATTGCAAAGATGCTTGGTTTAACACCAGAGAGAATCGAAGAGATTTTACAGGGTGTAAAAGCGATTCAAACTGATGAAAAAGAGAAAGCACTCTTAAATTTTTGTATCAAAGCATCAGGTAAAGAGAACTATAAAATTCAAAAAGAAGAGATTGACGCACTCAAAGAGATAGGATGGAGCGATGCCCAACTCGTTGAGGCAGTAGCAATCACAGGGTATTTTAACTATATCAACACACTCTCAAATGTTTTTGGTTTAGGAGAATAAGAAAACTACCTGTAAAAAGACATATGTGATGTATCATCATTATTTATTATAATTTACCGATTTACTTAAAAATAAAATTTAAAGGAATCATATCATGCAAAATAAATATGTAAAACTTTGTATAGGCTCAACAATTTTAACAACTTTACTACTATCTGGATGTGGAACATCACATAACAGTGATAAAAATAAAAATCCACATAATCTCAAAAAACTGGCAAAAACGGTTGATCTGGAAACTGACTGGACATGGTTTGTAGATATGCAATCTGTTAGCAATGATAAACAAGAAACAACTTTTTATGTTACTTTTGATGAAGGCATTCCAAAAGAAGTAAAACATCTTCAGTACTTCCTTGATACTGACAATAACACCTCAACGGGATTTACAGGTTCTGATGGTTGGCAAGTATTTGGTGCTGATTATCTTATCGAAGATGGTGATTTGTATAAAAGTGAGAGTACAAAAGAGTGGAAATGGACGTATATCGGTACATTTAACCAATACAAAAGGATTAAAGATACAAAAAACTTAGTTACAATCCAGATACAATCAAGTGATGCTTTATTGACAAACATCATAAAAGACAAATCAACTATCAACGTATCCATCGAACCTTTTGATGCAGACTGGCATGGGACATACAGTACTATTTATCCCATAAAAATAACACAAAAAGAGACGACTTCTGATTATAAAGATATCATACAAGAACAACTTGGTGATGATTTGATAAATATAATAGTCTTAGAAGGTACTAACAAAGTTATCGTTGTTCATGCAGTAAATGGTTATAAGAGATATACTTTTTACGATATAAGTGATACCCAAGATCCAAAAGTATTACAAACTTTCGCCTCCGAGGATGAAACCAAATCAATCAAATGGCTTAGAATTTTAGATAATGCTACACTAGAATATACCGTTTTAGAGAACGCTCAAAGATATAAGATCGTCTACAATTATGTGGAAAATAAAATCGTTTCTAGTCAAAAAGATCGAAAAATCGATGCTGAATCTTTAAAAAAACAGTTGATAGAACAGGGAGAAGTATTAAATGAAAATTACAATATCAAATATCTTCTCAGCCCTGATAATGAACACATGTTTATATACATAACAAATCTGGAAACACATCATGATGAGTATAGTTTATATACACTTTCTGAAAATAGCGAAATCGCTTTTGTAAAAAATTTGAAAAATATTGAAAAATATCCATACAATATTACAATGATTGACAACAAAACACTATCATACACTATCAAAAATGGCCCTTTTGATCCTAGTAAGAAATATATTTATAACTACATAGATGATATAGAAATATCTCACGCTAAAATATAGTCGATATCATAATAACGGGTATACATTCTTTGGTATAACTATAAGAAAACAAAGGAGAGCTAACCCTACTTCATGAGGAACAACTCACATGCGAAACCCCTGCGATGTTGAAAAGCTCAGCGGGTTTCTTTTGGTAGTACTTGCGTTCGATCTCTTCGGATTGTTCGGCGTAAGGGTCGGTCATGATCTCCTGTAGTTCATGAATCAGACTGTAGTCTCCCCTCTCGGCTTGTTGGTAAGCGGGTACAAGAGTCCATTCGCGCAGGGTGTATTGTGGGTTGACGCTTTTCATCTTCACACAGAGAGCTTCCCTAGCCTCTAGTGTCGCCGTATCGATGGAATTTTTCCACTTCTCAAACCACTCATGCCAACGCTTCATGAGTGTTTCCTCTTGACTCTTGTCACCGTAAAAGCTTTTGGTAAGCGATGTAACATCCTCCGGGATCGATGAGAGTTCTCTAAAAAAAATCGTATAGTCGACTGAAGTTTCTATCATGAGTGTCATAAGTTCATTGAAAAGCGTTACGTTGAATTTTTCCCAGCCAAGCTTTTTCGCCCACATATCAAACATATGTGCCTGCATGATGACGGGGAAATCTTTTTTGATCTTTTCCAGTGTTGCCTGTCTCTCCCGCTCTGCTGCCAAAAGCGGTTCGAGTGCAAGGCAAAACATCTCGAAGTTGCGTTCTGCGGCTTTAGGTTGGTTGAAAAATGAAAAGTGTATGCCTCCGCCCGTCCACGGCTGATACCTCGGATCAAACATGTCGATAAAGCCAAAAGGACCATAATCAAGCGTAAAACCACCTACAGCACAGTTGTCGCTGTTGAAGTTGCCCTGTGTATACCCTACGCGAATCCAGTTCGCCACGAGCGAGGTGAGTCGTTTTCTAAACACAAGCGCGAGCAATACAACCTTCTCTTCCAGTGATAGTGTGGGGTCGATCTCTTCACTGTATTCACGCTCTATGATATGCAGCACCATCTTTTCAAGCTCTTCCATCGCTTTTGGATGCTCTTTTTTGCGTGCGCGGCGACCAAAAAGTTCAAGTTGACCGACCCGCAAAAATGAGGGTGCTACACGTGTGGTGATCGCCACTGCTTCCTCGATCATCACTTCAGGATCTCTGGAATAGGAACCGTTTCGAAACCACGGACGCCTGACTGTCTCAGTCGTGGAAGTATAG
>JALULO010000238.1 GCA_027056215.1 Campylobacterales bacterium
GATCACGGACTTTGAGGATGTAGTTTTGTCTTTCAGTCACGGATATGGCTTTTCTGGCATCGAGTGTATTGAAGGTATGTGATGCTAAAAGACAGTAGTCGTATGCTGGTAGCGGTAGTTTCTCTTCTAAACATCGTTTACACTCGTTTGCATAATCATCAAAATGTTTAAAAAGCATATCTGTATCGGCTACTTCAAAGTTGTATTTGCTAAACTCATATTCACTTCGTTTATGGACATCGCCGTATGTCGTTACGCCGTGCTCATTTTCACTCCAGATGATATCGTATACGCTATCTACATTTTGCAAATACATCGCAAGTCGTTCAGTTCCATAGGTGATCTCTGCTGCTACTGGTTCACATGGAAAACCACCTACTTGTTGAAAATAGGTAAACTGTGTTACTTCCATACCATCAAGCCAAACTTCCCAGCCAAGTCCCCATGCACCAAGGGTTGGTGACTCCCAGTTATCTTCTACAAAACGGATATCATGATCTGCTAGATTTAATCCCAATGCTTCAAGACTTTTAAGATAAAGCTCTTGGATATTATCTGGGCTAGGTTGGATAATCACTTGAAACTGATAGTACGCTCCCAAACGGTTTGGATTTTCACCATAACGCCCATCCGTTGGACGACGACTCGGTGCGACATATGCAGCTGCCCACGGTGTAGGGTCAAGTGTACGCAAAAAAGTAGCATTGTGAAAAGTCCCTGCCCCTGCTGGTATATCGTATGGTTGCACGATTGCACACCCTTGATCTGCCCAGTAGGTTTGGAGTTTAAGTAGCATTTGTGAAAAGTTTAATACACTGTTATCCTGATTCATTATAGTCCTAATTCTTTATCTATTTTCTTTTGATCAAATCCGCAAATCCATCGGCTACCAACGAGTACAACCGGTACACCACGACATCCATGGCGTTCGCAATCTTGTGCTGCTTTGGGATCTTTGGTGATATCGATTTGGCTAAACCGAATATTGTTTTTTTTAAAATGTTGTTTCGCGACCGTACACCACTTGCAAGTAGGAGAGGTAAAAAGTACGACGCGTTTTTGTCTTTTCTTTTTCTCTTCGCTCACAGTTAGCTCCTTTTTGAATAGTTTTCTATAGCTTGATTCCACATCATTTTGTATTTTCGTCTGGTAAATTCCAGCTCTTCTTGTAAATCAAATATCTCTTTTTTCAAAATCTGTATCAATTCTCGATCTTCCGTATAGAGTTTTTGCACGGTAAGTAACGTCTCTTTTAAAAAGGCGTTTTCGTCTTTTAACTGCTCTATCTGTTGTGTTTTAGAAGTAAGTATCTCTTCATGCAGTGCCAAAACTTTTTCAAAGCTTTCTTTAACAAATGTCGCTGTAGCTACAGGAGGTTCTTTTTTAGAACTCTCCAAGAGAGATGTTTCCAACATATCATCACTCAGTTCTTCTTCCCAGCTTGCAGGCATCGTTACAACCTAACCTCTATATCAGCAGAATCACTCTCAACCTTTTTGGCTTTTAAGATACGATCTTCTTCAAGTTTTATTTTAAGGTCATTGTCTTCCAGTGCAAGGATTTGCATCGCAAGATAAGCG
>JALULO010000239.1 GCA_027056215.1 Campylobacterales bacterium
TTATTTTAATCTTTTTGGCTAAAAAAGTTGCATATTTCATAAAAAAAAGAAATAGATTTTAAAGTTTACAATCTAATCAAATATATTAAGTGTTGGTTAATAATATCATAAGTTGGGGGGGTAAAATCAATTTTATTATACCTCACAAAGGAGCCCGACTATGCTTAAAACGCTCATCTCATCATTTTTACTATCTGTTATAGTACTATTTTCAGGTTGTGGAAAAACAACCCCATCTGTTACAAAACTCTCAACACACACCACACAAAAAGAGAGTCAAAACAAACAGATCATCAATCGAAGTATACAAACAGGAGAACCGCTCGCTCTTACCCTACCAGATGCATCACAATACAATAGCATAGAGTGGAGAGATGAAACAGGAAAACTCCTCTCAACAGACCCAGATATCAATCGTCTCTTTACCAAAGCAGGAGAATATAAACTTTACGTAAGTGTCACCGATAAGCAAAACCACGTCAAAACAAATACCATTGCCGTGAAAGTGACTAGAGCACCTGAACCACAAATACCCAACCAAGAACCGATCGCCAAAGCCAAAGCCCAAGCAGTGGATATCATGGACGAAGAGTACATCCACCTCAGTGATGATGGCAGTTACGATCCAGATGGAGATATCGTAAAATATGAGTGGAGAGATATGGATGGCATACTCCTAAGCGACACAAAACAACTTGATAGGATGCTTCACTATTATCCACAATACGACTCCAATCATGACGGAACAACAAGATATGTTAAAACCCTCTATGTCACAGATGACAAAGGAGCGACATCAAGTAAAAGTTTTGAAATCATCGTTCATAAAAGACCAGATCCCAACAAGCCACCAACTGTAAAGGCAGGAGCAGATAAAAGCATCACCGAAGGGCAAAGCGTTACACTTACAGCTACTGCAAGTGACCCAGATGGAACGATACAAAGCTATGCATGGAAAGAGGGAAGTGTTATAAAAGGAAATAGTGCCTCACTGACTCTGAATAACCTCTCTAAGGGGGTACATATCTTTACCATGACAGTTACCGATGACAAAGGTGAAACCGCTACCGATACGGTGAAGGTGGAAGTGAAAGCTAAAGAGGTGGTCAACCATACACCAACAGCTACAGCACAATCTGTAACATTAGATGAAGACACCACAAAAACAATCACATTAGCAGGAACTGATCCAGATGGAGATACTTTAACTTATACAGTAGTAACAGCACCAACACATGGAACATTTGCAGGTGGAGTTTATACACCAAATGCCAATTATAATGGAAGTGATAGTTTTACATTCAAAGCAAATGACGGAACAGTAGACTCAGCACCTGCAACAGTAAACATAACAGTAAACTCCATAAATGATGCCCCAACAGTAGATGCAGGAGCAGATGCCACTATAGTCCATAGCGACAGCTACACACCAAGCCCAACATCAAGTGATATAGATGGAACCATAGCTAGTACAGTATGGAAAGAGGGAGCTACAACTTTAACTTTTCCAAAAACAGATTTTACAGTAGGATCTCATACACTTACAGTAACTGTTACAGACAATGAAGGAGCAACTGCAACTGACACACTAACTCTTACAGTTACTGCAAATTGTAAACCTCTTCCAAAAACAGGACAAACAACAACTTATCACAATAATGATGATGGAGATTATCAAAAAGGTGCAACAAGAAGTTATACAAGAGATGATGTAAATGAGATTGTCACAGACAATGTTACAAATCTCATGTGGCAAGACAATGAATCAGTACAAAAAAAGTGGGTAACACAAGTAAACTATGATGCAGGAAACTACAGTGATACTAGCGGTGATACTGCTACAACTTACTGTACAAACCTTGCACTTGGTGGACATAATGATTGGAGATTGCCAACGATTGAAGAGTTAGTTTATATCACTGATAAAGGTAGAGTAAATCCAGCTATCGACCCAGAGTTTGAAAATGTCAGCTCTAGCGTTTACTGGTCTTCTACTACCAATGTGGACTATACCGGCGCTGCGTGGGATGTCTACTTTAACTATGGTGGCGACAACCACGACTACAAGCACAATGCTGCCTATGTTCGTTGTGTTAGAGACGGACAGTAACTTTGAAATTTTGATATTAAAAAACTTGAAAGGAGAGAGACATGTACTATGATAATTTACCTATCTTTAAATCAACACTTGATTTAGTAGTGTATATCGAAACTATTGTTAAAAATTTTGAAAAGTATCATAAATACACTATTGGAGTGGATTTAAGAACCCACTCTAAAGAGATGCTCTTTCTCATCAACAAAGCAAATATCTCTAAGGATAGATTGCCTAGACTGTTAGAACTTCGTGATAAGTGTGAAGAACTCAAGATGCTTATACGCGTGAGCAAAGAGCTAAAGGCATACAGAGGGTTTAAACAGTTTGAACACTCTTCAAAACTAACAGTTGCTGTCTGCAAACAAGCACAAAGTTGGCTTTCTGCCACCGCGAGAGTTGCTAAATGAACTATTTAGCAAGAGTGCGTCCTTTACTGTGCGGCCTTTTTACCGATGTGTATAAAAAAAGCTCTGATGACTTAGTACCACTTTGTCAGAGTATCTTAAATAAAAGGTTTATCGTCAGCTCTAGCGATTACTGGTCTTCTACTACCAATGTGAACAATACCAACAATGCGTGGAATGTCAACTTTAACAATGGTAACGACAACAACAACGACAAGCACAATGCTAAATATGTTCGTTGTGTTAGAGACGGAGCGTAAATATGTTCAACTTTAAAGTGGTCTATGATGCGTATAAAAAGTGTATTCGTAACAAACGAAATACTTTAAATGCCCAAAACTTTGAAGCAAATCTCATAGAAAATCTTTGTGACTTGCAAATGTGTTTGGAGAACAGAAGTTACCGTATAGGTAAGTCCATCTGTTTTCTGACACATTCGCCAAAACTACGAGAAGTGTTTGCTGCTGATTTTAGAGATAGAGTTGTACATCATATCTTGGTCGAAAAGATAGAAGCATACTACGAAAAAAAGTTCATCCATGATGTTTATAACAACAGAAAAGATAAAGGTATCCATAGTGCTGCTAAAAAAGCACAAAAGTTTGCTTATAGATTTAAAGATGGGTATTTTTTGCAGCTTGACATCAAAGGGTTTTTTTACAACTTGGATAAAAATATCTTGTTTAAACAGTTTTTTAACGATATACAAAAAAGTGATTTGCGTGGTAAAAAAGAGATACTTTGGCTTGCCAATAAAATCATCTATCATGATAGTACAAAAAACTTTTCATTTAAAGGGGACAAAACCAAACTTGCTCTTTTACCATCTCATAAAACACTCTTTAAGATATCCAAGGAGAAGGGGCTACCTATAGGGAATCTCACTAGTCAGTTCTTTGCAAATGTCTATCTCAACAAGTTCGACCATTTTATAAAAAGAGAGTTAAGGATAAAAGGGTATCTCAGATATGTAGATGACTTTGTACTTTTTTCTGATAGCAAAGAAGCACTAAAAGAAGCGAAAAAAAGGATAGAGCTTTATCTAAAAGAACATCTCTCCCTAGAACTAAGAGAAGATTTTAAACTAAAGAGAACGACGCAAGGTTTAGACTTTTTAGGTTATATCATACGACCTCACTATCTACTGGTGAGAAACAGGGTGGTAAAAAACTACAAGCATAAAAAAGCACAGTTTTTAGACTACTATGAGAGTAAAAGAGGGAAAGTGAGTCTTGCAGAGATAAATGGGTTTTTATCTGTTCAAGCTTCATTTGCAGGTCACACAAGGCATGCGGATAGCTATAACTTAATGAAAAAGGTAGGATATATAGATGATGAAAAGTATATTAGGCTTGTTGGTACTGAGTGGTCTACTTATGGCGGACTTTGTAAGAGATGATGGGGTAGAGGTAGTTAACGACACAACAACTTGTTTGATGTGGCAAGATAACAACGCTAGTAAAACAGTGACAAAAACTTGGCAAGATGCGATAGACTACTGTGAAGATATGAACTTTGCAGGGCATGATGACTGGAGACTTCCAAACTTCAATGAGCTTTATAGTATAGGCGACAGAAGTAAAACCAATCCTGCTATCAAAGATGCTTTTGAAAATGTCAGCTCTAGCGATTACTGGTCTTCTACTACCAATGTGAACTCTACCAACGATGCGTGGTATGTCTACTTTGGCCTTGGTGGCGACTACTACGACGGCAAGCTCAATGCTAGGTATGTTCGTTGTGTTAGAGACGGACAGTAACTTTGTCAACCGTGGTTAGCGGTGTCTTTGATAAAAAGGAGATTTGGGGGTCTATCAGGTGATAACCAATAATCAAACCTTTGAGTGCCGTAGGGTGGGAGAATCCCACCAAACAGTATTTAAGTGTTTTATGCAGTTAGATATTTTAAAGGTGGATGAAATCCACCCTACAAGCTAAAAATAAGTTTAAAAATAATAATATTATGGTATATTTGGCGTATTTTGGCGTGAAAGGGTAGTCGTGAACAGACTTGAAAAGGTGATCATAGAGAGTTTTAAAAATAGTCCCCAACAAAATATCTCTGACCTTTTTGACAATACAAAAATACCAAAGCGAACACTGAACAGATATATCAAAAGCCTGATAGAAAAAGGCGATTTAAAGGCTATTGGAGCGGGAAGAGGGCGCTACTATCAACGCACTCCAAAAGGTAAGAGTACTACAGTAGCCGTCATGAAGAGCGGCGAGTTGGTAGGGTTTCTGGGACATGAGGAGGGTCGATATTTTTTTGAATACGATCAAAGCTATAAAGGCAAAGCGTTAGACTGCCTGCCGAGGGATGCGACGCTGATATCGGCGACACTTTTTGCTCTTTTCGAAAATCTGATACCGGAGAGTGATAGACGCGATGCATACCTTTCGGATGGAAAAAATCTCTCCGAAATACTTTTGGAACTGCAAAACAGTCATGGAGATTTTGACTTTATATCACCTGACAAACTTTATGCATATCAGATAGACTACACCAAAAGACCAAACTGGATAAGTGTTAAAGATAAAATATTAGAGAGTCATAGGTTTATCAATATCATTGATATCGGGATAGATATCGACAAGGGGGTGTTGGAGGAGAGGGGGAAACACTCATCTCTGAGCGGTTATCAAAACAAGATCGATGTCAATATAGACCATCGAAGAGATGTAATCGCACAGAGTTCCGATGCTCTCTATCTGCTTAAGCCTTACAATGTTGAAAATGCGGTCTATGATTTCAAGAACAGGAGTCAAAACTATTTGCCCTATATGGGGCTCAATGAGCATCTCTTTATGAGTTTCGCAAAGAACAGTTACGGTTTTGACGTGCCCTGGTCTGCTGTGATTGCCGGAGAGAAGGATTTTCACTATCTGGTAAAGCGTTATGACAGATTTGATGGCTACAAGTATGAGCAGAGAGATTTTGCGCAGATCATGGACATCAAAAGTGACCAAAAATATTTTTCGACAAGTGAAAAGCTGTTTGATGCCGTTTCTGAAGTGGTCAAGTCGAAAGAGGAGCGTATGCGTTTTTTGGAGTTTTATCTCTTCTCTTGTGTCATACAGCATGCTGATCTGCATCTGAAAAACATATCCGTTATCGATATCGGTCGGGGGAAAAAGAGGTTGTCGCCTCTTTATGATCTTATATCAAACGGTGTGTACAGAGGAGACAGTGACGAACTGGGGCTTTCTTTAAACGGAAAAAAGCAAAATATTCCACTGGAGTCGTTTTTCGACCTTGCCCGGCGAATCGATGTGAATAAGCTACAAACCAAAAAGATAGCCAAACATGTGATCGAGCTGTTTGTTTTGAAATTTCCGGAGTATATCGATGCATGTGGGGCGATCGAGGCTTTTGATCATCTCAAGGTCTACAAAAGCAGGTACAGTACCGAAAGTTTCACTGCTCTTTTACAGAGGTTTTACAACAGACGAATAGAAGATTTAAAAGATCGCGGGTACTTTAAAGCACTGGGATTGTGATCAGATAGGGAAGCAGAATCACACCTGAATATTATGAAAAATTATGTGAAAACAGATGAAGATCTTTTAAAGTTTTTTCCTGATGAAAAAGCGATCAACGATGCTCTGAGAAGTTATACAGAATAAATGCAAGAGAAAAAGTCTGCATAATACTTATAATCAGGTGATAACCAATAACCTTATGACCCGCTTTAGCTTTTAGTAATATTTCATGTGGTGCATATGCTGTAAAGTTTTTACAAGATGGAAGTTTTGTGGGGCGAATTGCAGTAAAAAGAAAGTGGAAAATAGCTGATTTTTTTAGAACAGTGTCAGTCCAATGGTATTAGAAGCACCCTAAAGAAGCACTAGATAAGTGCTTCATCCATCTCTTCGGGTATAGGAAGATTCATCAGTTTTAATACAGTCGGAGCGATGTTGTTTAAGCCACCGTTTTTTACTTCTGCGACATCTTCACTCATGACAAAACAGAGCACATCATAAAGTGTATGATTTGTCAAAACGTTTCCATTGCTGTCTTTCATCTCTTCACAGTTACCATGGTCACTGGTCAAAACTAAGCTATATCCTTCTTCTTTGGCAACTTTGATGATC
>JALULO010000240.1 GCA_027056215.1 Campylobacterales bacterium
TCATAGATGGTGAGCGCAAAACTTTTTGTTCCTTTGGGTGCTTGACTCCAATGTAACTCGGGAGATTTGTTTTCGCCACTGCATCCAAAAGCATTAAACTCTTGTGTTTTGGTGAGCTGCCCTTTGAGATCATCACTTTGTAACGTGAAATTTCCCGCCATTATGGTGCTGGTTATGCATAGTGAAAGTAGAACTGTTCTCATCTTGTATCCTTTGTGTTTGGAGTATTTTAGCACGAAAAGCAGCTATAGCCTATAAGAAAAGATACAAACTTTATCGGTTTTGTTCGCGATAAACTTTGGGCGATATCCCATATGCTTTTTTAAACTGCACGCCAAACCAAGAGACGGTACTGTAGCCACAACTTGTTGCGATAGAGCTGATACTCTCATCACTACTTTTGAGTAGCAAGGCTGCTTGTTCGAGTCGTTTTGTGTCTAACCATGCTTTGGGGTGTAGTCCAGATGCGTTTTTAATACTGCTTCTTAGTTCATATTTGCTGATTCTTGCTATCTTGCACATATCGTCTACGGACGTTATCATGTCGAGATTGGATTCTAGTATATGTAAAATCCTATGCTTTGATGAACGTGTGATGGCTTGTAACCACTTGTAAAATAGGGGTTTATCTTTGGTTAAGAGGTGTAGAAATATCTCTTGTGTTTTGAGTTTAATGATCTCATTTTGCTGTTGTAAATTTTGATGAATATAGAGTTTGTATGAGGAGATGAGAGGTTGTAGTAGCGAACCTGATGAAAAATAGATCATATCTTTGCTCGTTTTACTCTCTGGCTGGATATGGTGTTTTTTCATAAAATCCATGATGAAATCATCTTCAAAGTAGATAAGGACTGCTTCATAGATGCCTTTATCTCCCGCTATCTCACTCATAAAGTAGTTACCTTGGGTCAAAAGTATGATGTCGCCTGCTTTGAAACTTTGCTCATCATTTTCTAAGTGAATCGTTTTTGATCCACTGGTGATGAGTATCATGACATGGGTGGTGTTGCGAACAGCGATACGCTTTTGTTTTGTACTGCTGGTATATGCAAAGGTAAAAATAGAGTCTGCACTGATGACTTTGTCGGGCATATGTTCTAATAGGTGGTTGGGTACGATATATGTCATAGGGTATTTTAGCTTGAAACACGTTATAAAACCAATAGTATCTAAATGATTTCTTATACATCAAGGCGCTTATTTTTACTATCATGATAATAAAGGATTTGTCATGAAAGAGCAAAACTGGGATGCTAAGGAGTATGCAAAATACTCTAGAGGGCAAGAGAAGTGGGCAAAAGGGTTGATAGCGAAACTTGCTATAAAAGGGAATGAAAACATCTTAGATTTAGGATGTGGTGATGGGAAAATCACGGCACTTTTGGCAACGCTAACTAGTGGTGACGTGGTTGGGGTGGATAAGAGTGAAGCGATGGTGGATTTAGCCAAAAAGCAGTATCCCAACATTATCTTTGAGGTGATGGATGCAAGAGCGCTAACATTACACGAAAGATTTGATGTGGTTTTTTCAAACGCTGTTTTGCATTGGGTGTTTGAACATAATCTAGTATTGGATGGTCTCTACCAAGCTTTAAAACCTAATGGAAAAATCTTACTTCAATTTGGAGGTCATGGCAATGCAAAAATTATCTTAGCGGTCATGCACAAGTTCATCACAAAAAGTGCGTATAAACACTATTTTACAGATTTTCAATTTTCCTATTATTTTCCTAATCCAAAGGCGTATAAAGTGCTTTTAAAAGAGTCAGGATTTTGTCAGTTTAGTGCTAAATTAATTGATAAAGATATGGTACATGATAGTATGGATAGTTTTAAAGGCTGGATTCGAACTACTTGGTTTCCTTATACGCAAACGCTCCCTATGGAGATGAGAGAGCAGTTTATAGATGAATTTTCAAAGCAGTATATATTGGCTGTGCCTTTAGATGAAAAGGGTAAGATTCATGTGGATATGGTTCGGTTGGAAGTTGAAGCAAAGAAATCTATCTAGCTACCACCCAATAAACATGTTTTTTCCCTCTCTTCACAAATGAACACCCCTCAGCTTCGAGCAGTGCCATCTGTTCGTCAGGTGCGTTAGGATATTTAGGTTTTAATTCATTTTTGGAACCCAAGGTTCTCCACCATGGTGTGGTGTCATCTTCATCCTCTTCGATGGCATGCGCCACGATATTCATAAGAATTCCCACGGTGTAAGGACAAGCCATATCAACTTTGTGTTTTTTAGCCAAAATATCACACAACTCTACAGTAGAGAGCACTTCGCCTTTGGGTATGGTTGCCATAATCTCATGTATTTCCAAAGGCGAGGGTAATACCTGCATCCCCTCACCCCATGATTTGACCATGGAGGGTGGAATAGGTTTGATGATGGGATAGTTTGGATAAGAGTTTCTCATCTGTTCTTGGTAGGTTTTTTTTGACATTACTCCACTCCTATATAGATATCAATGCCTTTATCATGATAGCGTTCATACTCCGCTATAAATGTCTTTTTCAAGTCATCTCTTTCCCAAATCTCCATCCATGTTTGACCAACATTTTCAGGTTTTCCATCAGGCACAGAAAAGACCTCTCTGTTTTGTTTCATATGTTGTCCTTTAGTACAAATTGCTATTTGGTTATTTAAATCTTTTTAGGCTAAGAGTTTTTTGACGTGCTCTAACAAAATCTCTATCTCTTTCTCTCCAACACCAACAGCTTCTTCTTAACAGATAAGCCACCTGCATATCCTACCAAGTCACCATTTGAACCTATGATACGATGACACGGTATCATGATAGAGATAGCGTTTGCACCATTGGCAGAGGCTACAGCCCGCACGGCTTTTTCGTTGTTGATGGATTTTGCTAAGTCCAAATAAGAAGAAGTTGTACCATAAGGTACCTGTATGAGTTTATTCCAAACAGATTTTTGAAACGCAGTTCCTATCATGAGAAGAGGAGTATTAAAAGTTTTTCGTTCACCTCTAAAATATGCGTCAAACTCGCTAATGGCTTGTTCGATAACTTCTGATGACTCCTCTATATACTTCGCATTTAATGCTTTTTGTATACGACCGTCAATACTGTTTCTCATCTTTCGATATCGCCAATCAGCTAAGCAGAGTTTGCCATCGTAAGAGCCTAAAAGTATTTCGCCTACAGGGCTTTTATAGTAGGTAATGCTTATTTTATTCATCTTTAAATTACCTTTTCATGATCTCTTTCTCACATATTTATAGTTAAAATCTTCTGCCAGACCTCATTGGGTTCATACTCAGCAGGAGCAATCAGCTCTCCCTCTTTTTTCCATACAAATTTTTTATATAGATGCATAAAAACAGAAGCTCTGTAGTTCATGATACAATGGATAAAAATCTTCTTATTCTCTTTTTCCAAACTCTCTAAAAGTTTCAAAAATAGTTTCAGTCTATCCACTTGGGGAGCTTTCCAAGTGATAGGAAGATGGATATAGATCATGCCATTTTTGGAGACTATCTTATCCTCTTTTTTTAACGCACCTTTGTTGTGCATGGCTAGGTTTATCACCACTTCAAAACCCTCTTTGGCGATGCGTTCAAACTCCTCTTTTGTGGGTTGTCCTGCTGTTGAGATTTGGTCGTTTATTTTGATGTAGTTTGATATGTTCATTGTGCTACTTTTTCTTCCGCCAACATATTAAAAATCAAAGCCACAACAGTCTCTTTTTGTTGAGGCAAAGACTTAGCTGTCATGAGAGCCAATGCCACAAGAGCATTGTCGTTTATCTTCGCTTCACCATTTTCTCTATATAGCATCTGATTTTTATGAAGAAACAGTATAAAAAGAAATGCTCCTATACGCTTGTTACCATCTACAAAAGGATGGTCTTTTATGATATAGTAGAGTAAGTTTGCTGCTTTTTCTTCTACGCTTGGTATGAGATAATCGCCTCCAAAGGTTTGATAGATGTTACCGATGATACCACTAAACTCATCTGCCTTTTCTCTACCGAAAAGCTCTGTGGCTTCTTCTTTTTTCAGAAGTTCACTCTTTAGTTCTGCTATGGCATCTTTAGCTTCACTATATTCTAATATGAACTTTTGATTTGCTTCATGCTTGGGTGAAGGAAGATTATCTTCATCGTACCCCTCTAAAAGTGACCAACTACGCCCATACCCCACGATTACATCCAACAAACCTTTAGCTTCATCGCACTCGAGTGTCTCTTGTTTTATGGTGGTTTGCAGTAGTGCTATAGCTTTATGGAACTCTTTTAGACCTTTTTGTTCTAGGCGTTTTTGATTGAGAGTGTAGCCTTTTAATAGATGGTCTTTTAGGATTTTTGTTGCCCATTTTCTAAATGTAGTTGCTTTTTTAGAATTAACTCTATAACCCGTGGCAATAATTATGTCTAAATTGTAGAAATTCATCTTTCTTGTTTTATCATCTTTTGCAACCTGTTCCAAAATGGAACAGGTTGATTTTTTGTCTAATTCAGCTGTTTTGTATATATTACCAATATGTTTTACAATAGCAGGACGTTTTACTTCAAAAACAGAAGCTATCTGTTCTGCACTTAGCCATAAATTTTCATTTTCTAGTGATACTTCTATCGAAACATCTCCATCCTCATATATAACAATCTCACTCATCTTAACCCTCTAACACACTTTATTTGTTATATTTTAGCATTATATGTAGATATTGTTCAAAAGTCTTTCAAATTGACATACTTTTTACGCTACACTCTCATAATGTTCCACCACAGGAAAAGGATCATAAAAGTGGTGCAATAGTGCCTTCCACTCTTGATACTCTTCTGATTCTCTAAATCCTACAGTATGGTCTTCTAAACTCTCCCATTTGACAAGTAAGATGTATTGGTTTTCATGCTCCATACCCTTTCATCTCTCTATCTCTTCTAATACCTTTGCTATGCGTGTTTGAACTTGGGTAAAGATACCTGCTTCTTTGGCAAAACTTCGCCATCGGTTTACTGCGTGTTGGACCTCTTGGATAGTCTCTTTGTAGCCTTTGATCATGTGCTTTTTGCCTAACTCTATGAGATGTGTTTTGGTGAGCATCTTCCCTTCTCCTAAATACATCGTGCTATGCTCACCGCCAGGTCCATAAGAGAAAGTGGCATCGTAAAGTGGCGAGAGTCTCCATCTGCCTTGGTCATCCATGAGAAAGGAGAAGTTTTTGGCATGGTCGTCACGGTTGTGGCTAAAAAGATTGAAGCAGGCTAAACGATACATCTTTTCTACTTCTTGGACATCTTTGGTGAGGTGAAGGGTGAGTCGCAAGAGATCATCATAGTCAAGCGAAGGATATCTAAAGTCACTATGCGTCAATCCCGCCACGGAGTGCATGTGTACCCTGCTATCTCCTATACGGTCAAAGCGTTTGATGGCAAAGTAGCTTCTTTTTTTGCCTTGTAGCAGTGTAGTTTGCGGTACTTCTAATCCTGCCTCTTTTGCCATCTGAGAATAGGCATACTCTATCGCTCCTATCTCAGGATCATCAGCAGAAGAGGCAAACTTCACCATATAGTGTGAAAATCCCTCTTTGAGCGTCTGTCTCCCATGGATGATCTGCTTTGTATCATCGCTAAGTTGTACCAATATCTTCGGTCTAGCCCCTGCCGAAGAGCCACCTAAAAGCAAGAGTTCATCCACCATAGCATCACTGCTACCCTCAAGTATCTCTGATGAATGCTTTGCCAGTATATCCAAGACAATCTCATCAGACAAAGCCTCCACTTCCCTCTCTGGCTCATAGCTCAAAGCTCCCATAGCATGATTGCCCACATAGCTCAGTCTATCGAGTGGTGTCAAAGCATGAGAATTAACCCCAAGACGCAGCAAATGCCTATCCATCAACAACCGCCCCCAACCATCGGGTAACGAGTCGGCAAACACACCCCAAAGCCCATCATATGGACTATCATCGCAACGAAACAATCCCGCTTTTAGAGGGAGCTTGTAGGGTGAGAGTTCGATGCCTGTTTTTAGGAAATTTTTGTCGTACTCGAAGTAGATTTTTTTGTTTTTTTGGGCTAGGGTTCCTAGTTTTTTGGGTTTGGTGTGGGTTAGGTGGACGGTTAGTTTATTGATATTAGTCATGTATTAATCTTCTATGTCATGAATTGTTTCAAATATGCTTTGAATACCATCACTAAAACTAGCTATATCATCAAGGTATAATATCCGTAAATTTTCAATTGCACGAGAACAAGATACATAGAGTAAATTTTTTGTATTTGTATATTTTATTAATTCACCACTATCAAGCTCAGTATTATAATTTTTAAAAAATGAAGAAAATTTATTTCTATCTTTTCCAAAAGCATTTTGCATTAATATTAAGACATTCTTATACTCTTCACCTTTTGTGCCATGATATGTATGATATATCACATCTTTATTCTCTATTTTATTAATAAAGTCAAACCATGCCTTATACTCTACATAGTCAATTTTCAATAATTCAACTATTTTTTCTTTAGCACCTGCAATATCATCTTCTTCAATATTTGGGAATAATCTACTCAATATATAGT